>JAFUNW010000186.1 GCA_017472905.1 Bacteroidaceae bacterium | reverse complement strand
GTGGATGTGAAGAACTATACACCGGATTATACATGGGCAGCGGAAAATGGTGTGTGGGATTTGGAAACCGACAATTGGTATGACATCAATGAAATAGAATGGAATTATGAAGATGGTTCGAAAGTTCTCTTCAATCCGGCTGATGATGTAACGGTGACATTGAATCAAACGGTATCTCCTGCATCTGTCGTGGTTGCTGACGGAGCTGTTACTACGATTACCGGTGAAGGTGCTATTGCCGGAACGGGTTCTATAAATAAAACGGGTGCCGGAACGTTGGTGTTGAACACAGCCAATACCTATACAGGACAAACTGTATTGCACGAAGGTGTGATAGAATTCAATACGTTGAAGAATTCGGGTGTGGCCAGTTCCATTGGTGCCTCGGAAGAGTTTTCACAGAATTGGATTTGGAACGGTGGCGTGTGGAAATATACCGGTGAAAGTACTTCTACCAATCGTTCAGCCATACTTTATGAAGATACAGAATTCAATATAGCGAACTCCGGTAAAGTGGTAACCATGAATGGTTCATTGGAAGGAGAAGGTGGTTTGATATTGAATGGTTCCGGACAAATGAAGATTAATACGACCGGTTTCTTTAAATACACCGGAAATACAGTATTGAAAGGGGGAACTCTTTATTTGGCTTCAACGGAGATTACTAAAGCCGGAATCGGAACTTCTGCTAAGTTGGTTTTGGCCGGTGGAACATTTAGTTCAAAGGCTGATAATAGCAATTATGAGACCTATTCATTCCCGATAGAAGTGATGAAAGATACCCGTTCGGTATTTGCACCTCATCGCAATTGCTATATTAAATCGAAAGTTACCGGTGAAGGTACGTTGGAATTTCATGTTCCTTATGTTCGTGAATATATAACCGGAGATTGGAGTGGATTTACCGGTAGACTGATAGCCATCGGCAAAGGTACGGACAAAGATGGATCGCAATTGATGATGGATAATGGAAATAAAAAAGGTATTCCTAACGCTGTGGTAGAATTGAAAGGAAATACCCGCGTGATCTATTGGGATACAAGTGGAGAGCAATATTTGGGAGGATTGTCCGGTGAATCAACAACCTATTTGAGTGGTTCCAGCAAGCAAACCAATGGTGGTCAGATGAAATGGATTGTTGGAGGTGTGGGTACTAATGAAACGTTCCGAGGGGTGATTGATAATAGAGCTAGTAAAAGTGGATATAATGCAGTGGTTTCTATTGTGAAAGAAGGAATCGGAGATTGGCGACTTACCGGAAAGAATATTTATACCGGAACGACAGAGGTAAACGGAGGTCGTTTGGTTGTGAACGGAACACATACGGGAACCGGTGCTGTCACAGTAAATGAAGAGGGTACTTTGGCCGGATTCGGAACATTGGCTGCTAAAGTGACCGTAAAAGATGGTGGAACAGTTTCTCCCGGTGATACATTGGTACAAATGAGTCATACACTGAAGTTGAATGGTGGATAGGTTATCGAAGAAGGTGGAATCGTCTCCATGCCGGTGAAAGTTACTGCTGCAGGTACTGCAACAGTTTGTAAACTGGTGGTAAAAGGTGCAATGACCTTGAATGGAGCTACATTGAAGCTGGATTTCGCAAGCGGACAAGATAATATTATTGCCGGAACAAGTTTCTATTTATTCAATATGGCGAATGTAACTTCTGTTTCCGGTGACGGATTTGTTGCTATCGAACCGGAAGTACCCGGTGATGGATTGGTTTGGGATACTAGCAAGCTCTTGACAAACGGTCGTTTGAATGTTGTGGAAGCGAGTGCTATTCGGTCAGGTGAAAGAACAAGGACCGCAGTATGGCCTACAACTGTAGAAAAAGAACTTCATGTAACCGCTCCAGCTCAAACAGAAGTATTGGTTTATAACATGGTAGGTAATGTTGTAGCTACAGCAACGGTTCAAGATACTGAGGCTGTTATCAACATGAGTGCATATCCTTCCAATATTTACTTAGTGAAAGTTGGTGACGGAAAAGTATTCCGTGTTGTGAAAAAGTAAGAGTCGTGATTTGAAAATACGAATAATAATTAATAAACTGAATATATGAAAAGTAAAAGATTCCTAAGATTGATGGCTTTAGGGCTTTTGGCATTTCCTCTTATAACTTCATGCGAAGACGAAATGACAGACGACCCTCATTATAAGCCTCAAGTACGAACGGGAAGTGCTTATCAGCAGTTACAGAAAGATGGTAACTACACCATATTCCTACAAGGTGTAGACTTAGCCGGATTTACAGAGATTGTAGACGGCAAGAACTTGATGACGGTAATGGCGCCTGATGATGATGCTTTCAAAAGTTATTTGGAGAGTAAAGGCTATTCTTCAATTCAAGCGATGTATGACGAAGATCCTCAATTGGTAATTCAATTGATAGGTTTTCATCTGATGTATTACTCCTATGATTGGAATAAATTGGTCAATTTCCGTCCTACAGAAGGTGATGGAGCTACCGAAGAATCGAGTAATGTGATGGCCGGTATGTATTACAAACATCGTACTCATAGCAGTTTGCCCATTACCATAGAATATAATTCTTACTTAGATAAGGATGTAAAAGTCTATCATTTCGACAGATTGTTACCGGTCTTCTCTAATCGTATGTTCCAAACGTTGGGAATTGATGCAGAGACCAACTATGAATATTTCTATCCAAATACCGAATGGACGGGAACTCGTCCGAATGGTGGCTTTAACGTAGCCAATGCTTGTGTGTTGGATGAAGAGAATGTGATTACAGATAATGGCTATCTTTATCATATTGACCAAGTTCTTGAACCGGTTGAGAGTTTGCATACAACATTGAAGAAAGACTCAAATTATTCCGAGTACATAAAATTGTATGACACTTATACCAGTTATACAGAAGATGTAGAACTCTCTACAGATTTTGGAGGAGGAGACAAAGTCTATTTGCATACACACAATGTTTCTCTGAGCTTGCCCAATATCGCTTCGGAATGGATGGTCTCGAATTATCGTCTATTTGAGTACAATTGCTTAGGAGGGTATACTATTTTTGCTCCGACTAATGATGCAATTAAGAAGTTTTTTGAGAGTTATTGGACTCCAGAAGGAGGATATACCGATTTTGATAATTTGGATCCCTTGATTAAAGAATTCTTTATCATGCAGAGTTTTGCGCATACAAATTATCCGGTTTTCCCATCCATGATTTCTTCTACTTATACATTGCTAGGTGGAAGTCCTATTACAGATTATTTTGGAACACCTTTGGGTGAGTACATCAATCCGGAAACAGTAACAGACCGAAAAGTCTGCTCCAATGGATTCCTCTATGGTATGGATCAAATGCAAGTTCCTGCTATTTTCTCATCTGTAATAGGTGCTGCATTTAATAACAAGGCATACCGCAATTATCTTTATGTATTGTCTGCTTCGGATTTAATCACTTCTTTGGCATCTCAACAAACATCGTTTATTGCTATGATGCCTGATACGACAAAATTTGCTCTAGATGCAGCCAATATGCCGATACAGAAATCTGGAAACAGTTATGCTATCAAAGTTTGGGATGAAGTAAACGGAGTGTATGGTACGATGACTTCTTCCGTTGCACAGGGCATCGTAAATATGCACATGGCTCCCAATGTATCGGAACTTCCTGAAGAAGGATTGGCTGTAGTGGAGACAAATACTCCGTTTAATTATTTGTTTGTTAAAGATGGTAAGGTGACAACGAACTATCTGTTCAACAATCAATTGTCTCCGGGATATACGGGAGATCCTTTTGTTCCTTTCACCAAAATTTATGAAGGTAGTAATGGTACGGCATATGCTTATAAAGGAAAAGAACTGTTTCAAGCAGGAACCGGAGATGGTTTGGAACATATCCTTTCAGTGTGCAATGATGTGAATTATCCATATTATCTATTCTCACAATTGTTACAGAAATCGGGTATGGTGTTGGATGGAACGATTCCTTCAATTGTAGCAGATCCGGAAACTCGTTTCATTGCATTTATCCCGACTAACGAAGCTATAAAGAATAATATTAAAAATATTCCCGGTGCTTCAAACTTGAAGATAGCAGATGATTATCGTTTGAGTGGAACTGTTAGTAATAACAATAAAACAAAATTGGCAGCTTATTTACGTTCTCACTTTATTACTTCTATGCTGACTCCGTTTGCTAAATATCCTTATGCCGGAGGCGGTATACAAGGCCAGTTTGATACGTTTGGTTCTCATGAGTTGCAATTGACTGACACAGGTTCAGCACTGCAGGTGAAATTTGTAGAAGGAGAATCTTCTGAACCGGTGAATGTTCTACCAGACTATGGTTATTTGCCATTTGCTTATCAAGATGGTTGTTTCCATTTCATAGAAAATATTCTTAAATAATAGATAGTTTATGAATAAAATAAGATATTTCGGATTGTTAGTGGCTGCACTGTTGATAGGCATCAGTGAAGCCGTAGCCCAAAATGCAATTTTGACCGGTCAAGTGACGGAATACTTCAACGGTCAAAAAGAGCCGATAATGGGTGCCAATGTAGTGGTTGTAAATAAAGGCAATCGTTATTTGGGAGGTGCTATAACGGATATGGACGGAAACTATAGTATTCCGGTTCCTAAAAATGAGAAAAACCTTACGATTCGTTTTTCGTATATCGGTTTGAGAACTCAGAATATTCCCTATAAAGGACAAACTACGTTGAATGTAACACTGGAAAGCGATGCGGAACAGTTGCAGGACGTAGAAGTTGTTGCTAAGAGAATAGAACGCGATGCAATGGGAGTTTCTTTCCTTGAGCAGACAGCAGCAACACAGAAAGTGATGATGGATGAATTGGTAGAGACGACTCCGGTTACTTCTGTTGAAGAAGCTTTGCAAGGTCAGTTGGCCGGTGTGGACATTACGTTGGGAGGTGACCCCGGTGCTCGTAGTGCAATTCGTATTCGTGGTGTAAATTCATTGAATTCTTCCAATGAGCCGTTGATTGTATTGGATGGGGTTCCTTATCCGACAGATATTTCAGATGATTTTGAATTTGCTACGGCTAATGAAGAAGATTTCGGTGCTTTGTTGAATATCTCTCCTTCAGATATTGAATCAATTGAAGTTTTGAAAGATGCTTCGGCTACAGCTATTTGGGGAACTCAAGGTGCGAATGGTGTTTTGATGATTACTACCAAAAAAGGAACGAAAGGAAAAACACGTTTCCAATTTAATTCAAAAACATCGGCTAAATTTGAGCCAGCCTCCATTCCGTTGTTGAGTGGAAAACAGTATGTAGCCATGATGCAGGATGCAATTTGGAATGCAGCAAATTCTAAAGGATTAAGCTTTGCTGCGGCAGAATTGGATTTGTTGTATAATACGTATGAAATTGGTTACGATCCTGCATGGACCTATTTTGATGAGTACAATGTAAATGTCAATTGGTTGGATTTGGTACGTAAAGATGCTTATACTTTTGACAACAGTATCTCAATGTCTGGTGGTGGTGACAAAGCAACTTATCGTTTTTCTTTGGGATATGTAGATGAAATGGGTACGACCATTGGTACTAATATGGATCGTTTCAATGCAAAATTGAATATAGGTTATAATTTCTCTGATCGTTTGCGGGTATCAACGGACTTCTCATTTACACAGACAAATCGTGATGCGAATGTAGCTGACGTACGTAGTGAAGCTATGCGGGCTATGCCTAATAAAAGTCCGTATTGGATTGACGATGAAACCGGTGAATATCGTCCAGTCTATTTTGCACGAGAAGATTATACCGGTGCAGCTTTTGATAATGATAAGTGGGAAAAAGCCAAACATTTCAATGCTTTGGCAATGGCAGAAGAAGGATATAACCGCACGTTGGTTCGTGAAGAAAAAGCAAATTTGGAATGGGAATATAAATTCCCCTTCAAGCTGACTTATAAAGGTTATGTTTCTTTGAACATGAAGACTACGAAGAATCGGCAGTTCCTTCCACAAGTTGCTACCGGTTTGTTGTGGACAGACCCGGATGCAAATGCCAGCATTGATAATATGTCAGATGCATTGACTTTACAGACGAGCAATACGTTTACTTATATCAATACATTTGCTGAGAAACATCAGATTATTGGAACTTATGTATTCCGTACAGTTCAAAGTACCAGTTCAAGTTATTCAAGTAAAACATCCGGAAATGCTTCTTCGAATATTTCAGATCCGACAGCCGGAGGTTCTGTTGCTGACTTGAATTCAGGTAAGTCAGAAAGTCGTTCTGTTTCTTCAATCTTCCAATTGGTCTACATGTTTGACCGCCGGTATGCATTGAAAGCAACGTTGAATACCGAGGGTAACTCTGCAATGGGTAAAAAAGAACGTTTTGGAAATTTCCCTTCATTTGGTTTGACTTGGAATATCAGCGAAGAGCCGTTTTTGGAAAAGGCTAATTGGTTATCAGATACCAAACTTCGTGTAGGTTATGGTTGGAGCGGTAGAGCTCCGAGCGGTTCTTCCTATTATTTAGGTGCATACCAATCATTAGGTGCTTATGGAAATATGTCAGCTATTTCTCCGGTACGTATGCAGTTGGATAATTTGAAGTGGGAATCAACTCGTGAGTTGAATATTGGTTTGGATATTCGTTTATTTGATCGTTTCTCTGCAACCGTAGACTATTATTACAAATACTCCAGTGATTTGTTGCAAGAAAAGGTTGCAATTCCTACGGTAACAGGTTTCGACCAGTTGCGTTGGTATAATTCCGGTGAAATGAGTAATAGGGGTATTGAGGTTCGTTTCGATTATGAAGTCTTCAAGAATAAAGATTGGCGTGTGACAGCTTTCATGAATGCCAGCCGAAATATAAATAAAGTCGAGAAGCTTCCTATCAACATGAATCAAGAGAATTACGAACGTGAAAATGGAAGTTACGCCGTACGTGTGGTAGAAGGTGACCCGATAGGTTCTTTCTATGGTTATCGTTACAAAGGTGTATTCCAAAATGTGGAAGATACTTATGCACGCGATGCCGAAGGAGAAATCATGCATAATTACAAGGGTGAGCCAATCATTATGAAGAATATTGATACGCAATGTTTCCCCGGAGATGCTAAATATGAGGATGTGAATCACGATGGTGTTATCAATGAATCGGATATAGTTTATCTGGGAAATTCAAATCCACTTCTTTTGGGAGGTTTTGGATTCTCGGTAAAATATAAGAATGTGCAATTGAATACCAATTTCTATGGTCGATACGGACAAAAGGTAATTAATGCAGCTCGTATGGATTTGGAAGGTATGCGTGGTACAGATAACCAAAGTACAGCTGTCTTGAATCGTTGGCGTGCGGAAGGAGATGATACTGATATTCCTCGTGCTCTTTATGGAATGGGATACAACTATTTGGGTTCTGATCGTTTCGTTGAGGATGCTTCGTTCCTTCGTTTGAAAACTATAACATTGAGTTGGGATATGCCTAAGACATGGTTGAAACGTGTAGGAATTAATAATTTGAAGTTATTCTGCACCGGATATGACCTTTTGACATGGACTGATTATTCCGGACAAGATCCTGAAGTTTCTGTTTCTCCGAAGGCTACTGAACCCGTGAAAGACAGTAATAGGACTCCGGTCTCTAAACGTGTGACCTTTGGTCTTAATTTATCATTCTAATTTAGATGGGAGATATAAAATATGAAAAAGATATTTTCAATATTATTAATAAGTGCTGGACTCTGCTGCTCTTCGTGTAGCGATTGGTTAGACTTGCTTCCAAACAATGAGCAGGTGACAGATCAATATTGGAAGTCCAAAGAGGATGTAGAGGCTGTTATTGCATCCGGTTATTATTATATGCGTCAGAATATAACTGCGATGTTTGCTCTTGGAGAAGTACGTGGAGGTTCGATATATACGCGGGCCAGTTGGACAGATGGTTGCGATGATATGCAAAACTTCAACATACAACCTACGGCCGGTGCTGTGAAATATAAGTCATTCTACCAAGTTATCGGTATGGCTAATTCTGTTTTGCATTATGCTGCAGGGGTGCGTGCTTTGGATGATACTTATACTGAAGGAGCTTTGAAAGCTCATTTGGCAGAAGCCTATTTTATGCGTGCCTATTGCAATTTCATATTGTTGAAAAATTGGGGCGAAGTACCTTTGATTACAGAGGCCTTTGTTACGGACAAAGCGAATTATAATTTACCCAAGAATACTGAAGCAGAATTAATTGCCTCCATTAAAGAGGATATTCTGACTGCGATAGAAAATGGTGGAGCCAAAACCATCTATGAAGAGGATTGGCAAACCAAAGGTCGTGCTACCATTTGGGCGCTTTATGCATTGATGGCAGATGTTTGTTTGTGGGATGAAGATTATGAAAATGCAATTATTTATTGCAACAAGATTCTGGAAATACCGGAGGGAGATACGACTATTCGTCCGAAATTTATTGCAGATCCGACTAAATGGTTTGAGATTTTCTATCCAGGCAATAGCAATGAATCAATTTTTGAATTGAATTATGACTATGCATTGTATCAAGAAACGAATAAGTTAGCAAGTTATTTCAATGTATCTTCTCCTATATCTGGTGTTTTTGAAATTACAGAACGTACAGTGGAGAAAATAAAGCAGGAAGCATCGGATGTCATCAAAGCGCAAAACAATGTAGTTCCTGAGCGAGTTGGACGTACTTTGATGGCCAGTGTGATTTATCCGGGAATGGTTGCTCCTTATAGTGATTATATGAAACAGGCTTATTTCAGCTTGTGGAAATTTCATGGTACGGATGTTGTGGATGTAGGTAACTATCGGGAGAATTTAGATCCGAACTATATTATCTATCGTGTAGCCGAGATTATTCTAATTAAAGCCGAGGCTCTGATTATGAAAGGAAATCCGGGTAGTGACGAATGGGCTACAGCTGTTGGATTGATTAATCAGATTCGTGAACGTGCCATGTTGCCGACTATTTCAATAGAGGAAGCACAGGAATATTCTAAGTTAGAATTCATGCAGGTGTTGATGAACGAACGCGAAATGGAATTCTTGGGCGAAGGAAAACGTTGGTACGATTTGCTGCGTATGGCTCGTAAAAATAATTACGATCCTGAATTTAAGGATTTTGCTGTATCTGAGATTTTGGAAGGAAATACAACTACCAATTCACTTTGGATATATGGAGTGTTGCAAGATAACAATGCATGGTATCTTCCCATTCCGCAGAGTGAGATTGATGTGAATCCGAAGTTGCTTCAGAATCCATATTATACGAACTAATAAAGATGTTGTATGATGAAAAAGTTTAAAAATAATGTAGTAGCGAATATATTCGCTTTAGCTGGATTGGTAGGGGCAGTTACAGCTTGTGAAGATCCTTACGAAGACAGTACATACGTAAATGACGAAAATTTGCCGCCTTTAGCTCTGACACTTTCTGCTGATACAGCAGCTTCCGGATGGGTAGAGGTGTTGAAGTATGCCGATATGTATAGTGCTCTGAACTATGCACTGGACCCATTTACTGTGTTTTTCCCAACCAATGAGGCTTTGGATTCATTTTATGTATCCAAAGGTGTTACTTCTATTCAAGATTTAGGGCAGCAGTATGCTCGTGATCTGGTAAATACACATACAGTACTTGATTCATTGAAGACTGAGGAGATTCAAAAGGAATCTTATTTGACCAATTTGGCTGGAGAGAAATTGTATGTGGTTCATTACATGAATGATGCTAGAGTTTTCGGATTGACGAATGAGGCATTGACTTCACGTCTTAATGTGACAGAGGCTCAAATTAAAGCATACAATGGCTATATGTATCGAATTGATGGAGTCTTGAATCCTTTGAATGAGAGTGTTTACGCCTTGTTAAAGAAAGGAGGAAATACGGGTGATGCGAATCGCTTTGATATAATGGACCAAGCTCTTCAAGCTACTGGATGGGCAGATAGCTTGGATGTTATTCAAGACACAATTTGGTACACTTCGGGTAATTATTCGATTAATCGCCGTCAATATACTTTGTTGGCAGTATCTGATGATACATTCGAAAAAGATGGTATTGCAACGTTTGATGCTTTGGTTTCGAAATTAGGTGCCGGAACTGATTATACCGAAAAAAGTAATGAATTGAATAAATATGTTTCATACCATATCCTGAATTCGATGAAGAGTTATCTTGATTTGTTGTCACCGATGAATATCGTAGAAACTGATGAAGAAACTGGTGAGTCTCGTTTTGCAAACGATTCAGTTAAGTTGATGGATACATATGCCGAAGGATTTGTTTTACAATATACCAGAATTGGTAGTAATCCAAATCAGGAAGTATCGTATGTATTTAATCTTCAGTCAGAATCGGCTCAATTGATTAATGATAATTCAAATGTGTTGGCCAAGAATGGTTATATCCATGAATTGGATGGTTATCTTCCTGTTTGGGAACCGGAGCAAACAACTGTTATATGGGATTTAGCAGATTATTCTTCAGTCAAGAATCGAGTTATGGCTGAGGGGGATAATCTTTATCAACCGTCAGAACCCGTTACTACGGAATGTAAGGTTGCTTTAAGTGCATTGGACGATGTTTATACTTATGAAATGGGTAGTAATAATTCCTCAAATTCTTCGTATTATCCTATTACTTATGTAAACTGTAAGAAGAATGTGAGCGCGGCTAATAACAAAGATCGTGTTGTCTTTAACCTCGGTTATTTGGGATGGGTAAATATGAAAACTCCGACTTTAGTGCGTGGAAAATATCGTGTAGAATTAGATTTCGTATATACATTGGAACATTCTTTCATGCGTACAATATCAGATGGTAATGGAGGATTACTGAAAATGACATTTGATGATATGAATGAAATATTGGTTTCTCCTTATACGACAGTTTCTAAGAATACAGTGGGTGTATATTCTACCGTATTGTATGAAGAGATAGAATTTGAAAACACTGCAACTCATAAGATGAATTTTGTTGTAATGGATCCGGCTGCTAGTACAAATAATAAATTCTCGCTGCAGTTTGATTGTATTCGTTTTATTCCAATAACTGAATAACATTGTGATTATGAATAAAAGATATATGAAATGGTTATTGCTATCGGCTTTGTTTGTACCTATGCTGAATAGCTGTTCCGAAGATTGGGACGACCATTATGAAAATACGCATATTGTTGTAAATAATCCGGCATTGAAAGAGGTTACGGTATCTTCAGGAGAATATCTTGCAGAAAATTCCGATTTTAGCCAAATGTATGAATTCTTACAAAAACAGGAAGTTTTTTCCAAATTGGATTCTAAGAATCTGTTTCATACAATGTTGGTCGTAAAGAATGAGTCCTTTACTTTGGATAATGTAGATACAGAAAGTGAAGAAGAGCTTATAAAGTTGGCTAATTCACATGTTTCTGATATAGCATTGCCTCCATCTAATTTGCATGATGGTGATCGTGTGTTGATGTGGCATCAGAAATTTGTTTCAGTGGGTATTGATTCTACGAAAGTTTCTACGGATGTAAGTCGTATCACTTTTGGTGGCAATGCTGTAAATGAGATTATCAAGACTACCAACGGATATATCTATGTTATAGATAACATGATTGTAACTCCGAAATCGTTGAAAGATTTGATTGACGGATTGGGTGAAGAGTACTCGATTTTTAAGAATCTGGTACAAGCTTCCGGTGGTCAGGAATTTGATCGTGAACACAGTAAGCCAATCGGAGTGGATGCTACAGGAAATACCATTTATGATTCGGTATTTATTTATACCAATGAATTCTTTGATGCCAAGAATTTTGATTTAAGTTCTGAATCTCTGACTGCTACAGCTTTGATTTTCTCAGATGAAGTTATCAATAAAGCAATGGCAGAAGCAGATGTTAAATTGAAAGCGTGGAATCAAGACGAGCGTGACCGCGATATATTGCGCAATTGGATATTAGAAGTAGCTTTCTATCGTCAGCGTTATACTCCGGCTGAGTTGTCTGCTGAGGCTGCTAATCATTTAACTTCAATTTATGATCGTCAATGGCGTACCGAGGTCCAAACTGTAGACATCGAAAATGCCGAAGAAGTTTCTAATGGAGTGGTATATTATGTGAAAGACTTTAAGATTCCTCACAATGTATTGATGTATCGTTTGAAAGATTTCTATTATTATCATGAAAATTGTGATGATATTCAGAAAGCAAAATATTTTGTATCAACCAATCTTGGTGAGTTTTCATACGATACAAAAGTACCAGAATGGACTCCACTAGAAGGTGTTTGGCCTAAAGTTCAGAATCGGGTACTGATTTGTCAGTATGCAGATCCGACTCTAAGTAATTGGGCTTTAGATTTTACTTTATTGAAACGTACGTTGAACGAAGATGGAGCATACGAAATTTCTCCCTATTTGGTTCCTCCCGGAACTTATCGTTTGGCTATGGGATTTATGCAGCATTTAGGATTGGATTTAAATATTTCAGTCTTGGTTAATGGTAATGCGATACAAGCTCCGGCTACGATTAGTGTCGGCTCTGCTACTACGTATCACTACGATCGTGGTGCAACTTTGAGTGATGGTTATCCCGAAGGATATAAGGAAGTGATGAGTACATTGACAAATAGTAAAAAAGGGAATTACAATACTGATGGTGGCTTGGTTTATGAAGAGATTACTATTCCGGATGTGAATGGTGATGGTTCTGCAACAGAAGTAGTTCTTCGTATTGAATGCAATAATCTGGCCGGAACAAAACAAGCAACGATACATCATTGGTGTCTTCGTCCTACAGAAAACAATTACTAATAGGTTTTTGACATGAAAAAGAATAATATTATCATAGCATCTTTGTTGGTGCTTTCAGTAGCCCCGATGTCTACTCCTGCTTTTTCTTTCGTGCCACAAGTCACACAGGAAGAGCAAGAAGTCAGAGTCTTGAAAGGTGTTGTTTACGATGAATGTAAGCAACCCTTGGGCGATGTAGTTGTTACATCGGGAGGTAAAACTGCTCGAACAAACGCAGATGGACAGTTTGAATTAAAAGAGGTAAAAGCTAATGCCGATATTACAGTTTGGGCTGATGGATTCTATTCTCAGACTTTGCCTGTTAATGGGCGAACAAGCCTTTCGGTTTACATGATATCAAAAGCGAAATATGGTTATAATGAATCGGTCGTTCTACCCATGTCTCCTGTAAAGGATGAAGCTATTCACGAAGCCGGCAATTATAATTTGAATAAACAGAATTTAGCTTTAGGCTCCATGAGTATTGATAATGCGTTGAAAGGTGAACTTTCCGGTTTGCAGGTGACGAATAAAAGCGGAATGACGGGTGAAGGTGCTTATCTTAATCTACATGGTATACGTTCTTTATTAGCCGAGAATTCTCCTTTGATTGTAATCAATGGAGTTCCTTATCTTCCTAATAAGAATGAATCTTCCATGATTTCTGGTTTTTCTCGTTCCATTTTTCAAGCATATAATGTGCAAGATATCCAGAATATTACGGTTTTGACCGGTGCGGATGCGTCTTTGTATGGTTCATTGGGTTCCAATGGGGTTATCTTAATAGAGACCGATGGAGCAACGTCTGATGATATGAATACTAAAATATCCTATTCAGGATTATTTGGTGTGAATTACAACGATAGTCGTTTGCCTTTGATGAATGCGAAGCAATACAAGTCATATTTGTCGGATATGGGTATGACATATTATGACAATATGGAGACATTCTTTAGTAATTTCCCTTTCTTGCAAGATCCTAATTGTGCGTATAATTATCTTTATAATAAGAATACCGATTGGCAGGATGAAATTTATCGTACGAGTATGTCTCATGATCATTTGTTCCGTGTAGAAGGTGGTGATGCAATTGCTAAATATGACATTTCATTGGGATATACTCGCGATGAGGGAATTTTGAAGAATACAAATTCGGACCGTTACAATATTCAAATTAATACGAATGTATTAGTTAGTAAGGAATTTGAGATTGTTGCATCAGTAGGTATGGCTTACTTAACGGGACAATATCAACCCCAAGGTTTGTCATTGGAAAATAATCCATTGTTAGCAGCATATCGTAGAACCCCTTTGCTTAGTCCGTATAATAGTGATATGAATGGTAATTTGTTGGACTCTTATTCAAGCTATTACTTTGGAATGAATAAAGGAACAGATTTCATTGTCAGCAATCCATTATCCATAGTAAATACATTGTCAGCCAAGAATCATCAATTTGATGTAAATGGTAAAGTTCAGTTGAGCTATAAGCCGAATCCTTATTTCTCAGCCAATGCAGTAGTTGGTATGTATTACAATTACAACAAGGAGGAGACTTTTGTTCCGGGTATTAACAATATGGATATAGTTCCTGTATTTGACCAATATGGTAGTGCAGACAATAAAGTTTTGGTTGGTGCTGCTGAAGTATTTAATTTCTTTTCGAATTTAAATGTTGCATACAAGCGTAAATTTGGAAGTAACCAATTTAATGCACGTCTGGGGGCACAAGTATTGACAACCAAGAGTGAGTATGACGCAGGTTCTTCACGAAATACTCCGAATGACTTTTATCAAAATCTAGGTAATACTACGACTTCTATCGGTCGATATATTGTTGGTTATAACAATGCATGGAATTGGATGAGTTATTATTTGCATGCCGATTATACAATGAACAATTTGGTGAAAGTAGGGGCCAATCTTTCTTTTGATGGTGCTTCTTCTACAGGAAAGGATGCTACTCGCATGGGATTCTTCCCCTCTGCGAATGTCATGTTGATGGCTAAAAACTTTAAGTTCCTGCAAGATGTGGACTTCATCAATAAATTGGACCTTTATGCAGATTATGGTTTAACCGGAAATAGTCAATATAGCTCAAAATTGGGAAAATACTATTATGTAAGTAGTTCTTTTCAAGGTATATCCGGATTGGTTCGTGCTAATGTTCCCAATACAAATTTGGAATGGGAGAAAGACTTGAATCTATCGGCCGGATTGAATGCATCATTGTTTTATAATCGTTTGAATTTGGGAGTGAAGTATTTCAATACTCAAGCGACAGATGTTTTGATGATTAGTCCGAAATCTTCTGCTTATGGTACAGCTTATTATTATAGCAATGATGGAGAAATATCTTCCAATGGTATAGACTTGTCATTAAGCTTTACTCCAATTAAGACACGGAATTTTGAGTGGACTTTGGGAGGTAATCTTTCTACTTACACCAATGAAGTAGAGTCATTGGGTAAAGTGAATGAAGCCATTCTTACATTGGGTGATGACGCAGAAGTGATAACTCGTGTAGGTGAAAATCCATATAGTTTTTATGGTTATAAATCTTTGGGTATATTCTCTACTACAGAAGAGGCTGAATTGGCTAATCTGAAGAATAAGAATGGAGTCGCATTCGCTGCAGGTGATGTTCATTACCAAGATGTTAATCATGATGGAATTATCAACAATGCTGATAAACAAGTCATCGGTAGTGCAACTCCTGATTACTTTGGTAGTTTCTATAATCATCTTCAATACAAAGGATTTGGCTTGGATTTGACATTTGTTTATTCTGTTGGTAATGAGGCTTATAATGCCGTTCGTAGAGTAACGGAGTCGGCTAGTGATTTCAGTAATCAAAGCAAGGCTGTGATTCGCCGTTGGAACATGGAAGGACAAATGACAGATATGCCGCGTGCTCAATGGAACGATGTTGTAGGAAATAATGATTTTTCTGATCGTTGGATAGAAGATGCTTCGTATTTGAAATTGCGTGATATTACTTTCAGTTACACCTTTAATAAGCCGGTATGGAACTTCTTCCAAGGAGGTACTTTATATGTTACCGGACAGAATTTGCTGAACTTTACGAAATATTTAGGATTAGATCCTGAGTTCTCTTATTCTTACAGTGAGTCTATGCAAGGTGTTGACTATGGAAAGGTGGTTTCTCCGAAGTCTGTAAAAGTTGGTGTTAATTTGAAATTCTAATGAAGATGAAGAAAACTAATTTATATAAAAAAGTAGCGTTCCCGTTGATGTCATTATTTTTGGCTTTGGGAACAGTAAGTTGTGATGATTTCTTCGAACCGGAAACTGATGATGTACTTAGTGGCGATGATTATATGGCTGAACAGACTGAGATGTACACCGGATTCCTAGGTATCATGAGTCGTATGCAAGCAGTAGGTGATAAGGCTATTTATTTGACTGAGACACGTGGAGAATTGTTGGAACCAACCACCTATTCGACTTCCGACCTTATCGCATTGTATAATTATGATGAAGATTTGACGGGTAATCCGTATGCAGATCCGGCAGGTTATTACGATGTTGTGATAGCATGTAATGACTACTTGGTAAATATCGAAGAGTTTGGAGAGCAATATCCCGAATTGTGGGATCAGAAAGTTTCAGATGGCTTGATTAGTTCAACCATTCGTTTGAAGGTTTGGGCTTACATGATGTTGGCTGAGATTTATGGCGAAGCTCTTTGGTTTGATGACCCGATTACGGAAATTCAAGATTTGACAAAGTTTGAATTGTTGAATACGGAAAGTATTGTAGATAAATGCTTGAACTTGTTAGAAAACGGATATAATGGGGTTGCCAGTAACATTGTCTTTTCTTGGTATCAATGGCTTGACCCTGATACTCCCTTGGGAGAAAGTGTATATCGTTATTGGGATTATATGATTCCTACTTACGAAGGTTTGTATGCAAAGACTGCTTTATGGAAAGGTGCATTTTTGCAAAAGAATGGACGTAATGATGAAGCGAATGTCTATTATGAAAACATCGTAGATATGTTGGCTGAAACAATCAATCAACACATGTTGAACGTAAGTAATCAAGAGTGGAATCGTAGTCAACTTTCAGCTCCCCGTAGCAAATATTGGAAGAGCGAAGAGCCTAGTAAGTTTCAAGCAGTATCAGTGCTGAAGTATGATTATACCGATAATATATGTAATAACACTTATAATTAATAAATCAAACATAGCTAATTTAATGATTGTAGTATATCCAATTATAGCATTTGCATTTATTACTAATTTTAAAATAAAGAAACCTAGTGGAGTCATGTACATTGTATTTTCCGTGTTAGCAGTAATTACCATACTAGGTTTACTATTATTCTAATGATTATGGGGG
>JAFUNW010000185.1 GCA_017472905.1 Bacteroidaceae bacterium | reverse complement strand
GGGCTTGCCTCTGCTTGCAGAAAGCAAAGGAACGAAGCCAATAAAGCCCCTAAAATAACACCTATGTTGTGCAGTTTTTTCATTTTTATTAACCTAATTTTTTCCGTCTTGTAGTGTAGTAGTCCGAAAAATCGTTTCTTTGTGTGTTTTTTCTATTTCTCTTCTCTCGTTTTGTATTCTGTATGTGTTTCTTTTTTTTTCGATTAAATTGAGCGTTAAATCAGGTTTTAGGAATTGCAAAGAAAACGAGATTTTCCTAAAATACAAAAATGCAAGAAAAATCACCCCCCCCGAATTAAGTATTATTAACATATAAAGATAAATAAAAACAAAAACTAACGAAATTGCATTCAAATTATATGGATTATACGTCTATTAATTTTACTATGTGCACGTTAACGGCTTGATGGGAGTTTGTTGTTTCGTTATTTTTTAAAGGTAGGAGAAAAATTCCTGTCAGACAGGGGAGGAATTTCTAGTGTGTACAACCTTGATGAGAGGAGTAAAATGAAGTTCGTTTTAGGAAAAGGAGTGTCAATTCATTTTCTTTTCTTATCTTTGCGCAAATTTGTGAATAATTCTGTAAGGGTAGACAATAGAAGTATGAAAAAGATACAGATAATTAACGGCCCGAACATCAATTTGTTGGGCAAGCGTGAACCCTCGATTTATGGGGCGGTTTCATTTGAAGACTATTTGGCCGAATTGCGTGAGCGCTATCCGGAGTGTCAGTTGGATTATTTCCAGTCGAACATAGAGGGCGAGCTAATCAATAAAATCCACGAAGTAGGATTTGATTGCGATGGCATTGTGTTGAATGCCGGCGCATATACCCATACTTCCATTGCTTTGCAAGATGCCATTCGTGCTGTGACTGCTCCGGTGATAGAGGTGCATATTTCCAATGTGCATAAACGTGAGGAGTTTCGTCATCACTCCATGATTTCGTGTGCTTGCATCGGTGTGATTTGTGGTTTCGGCTTAAATTCTTATCGGTTGGCGTTGGAAGCGTTGAAAGGTTGACAAAATACTATCAGAAGCAGACCTTATTAAATTAAACAAGTAAACCGCTTTGACTATTAACGATTACATATTGCAGCATATAGAACCGGAGAACGACTATCTGAAAGCGCTCTATCGGGCAACGCACGTGAAATTGCTTCGTCCTCGCATGGCTTCGGGGCATTTGCAAGGGCGCATGCTGAAGATGTTTGTGGAGATGATACGCCCGAAGCTGGTACTCGAAATAGGTACTTATAGCGGGTATTCGGCGCTCTGTCTGGCGGAAGGGTTGGGTGAAGGCTCGATGTTGCATACCTTTGAAATCAACGATGAGCAAGAAGACTTTACGCGTCCTTGGCTGGAGCAATCGCCTTGGGCCGATAAGATAACCTTTCATATCGGCGATGCGTTGAAGGAGGTTCCGAAGATGGGATTGACTTTTGACCTGGCTTTTGTGGATGGAGACAAGCGAAAATATGTCGACTATTATGAAATGGTATTGGCGCATCTGAATCCCGGAGGATATATCATCGCGGACAACACGTTGTGGGACGGTCATGTCCTGGAAGAGGAGACACCTCATACCGACCGGCAAACATGGGGTATCAAGGCTTTCAATGATTGGGTGGCTGCGGATGAACGGGTGGAAAAGGTGATACTTCCTTTGCGCGATGGATTGACGATTATTCGCAAGAAGAGGGATGGAACTCTTCATTTGTCATCCTAAGACAGGGGAATAAATGAACGCGATGAGGCATTCTGCTTCCTCCTCTGTTTATAGAGGAGGGGGACCGCAAAGCGGTGGAGGAGTTCAAGAGGCGTGAAAATCCACAAACATCTCCTTTGTTAACAAGAAAGTTGAACTTGCGACTGTGAAACTGATGAGAGCTTTGCTCGAACTAAACATAAACTTAAATAAAAATTAAATATATGGAAACGACCAGACAAAACAAAATTGCTCGATTGATACAGAAAGAACTGAGCGACATTTTTCTTTTGCAAACCAAGTCAATGGGAGGCGTGCTGGTGAGTGTGAGTGTGGTGCGCATCAGTCCGGATATGAGTGTGGCTCGTGCTTATCTGAGCGTATTCCCCTCAGAACGTAGCCAAGAGATAGTAGATAATATCAATGCCAATATGAAGTCCATCCGTTATGAATTGGGTACTCGTGTGCGTCATCAGTTGCGCATCATTCCCGAATTGAAGTTCTTCGTGGATGATTCGTTGGACTATATTGAGAATATCGATAATCTGCTGAAGAAGTGAATCTTTCGCTCTACATAGCTCGGCGTTACCTCTTTTCCAAGAAGTCGGTCGGAGCCATCAATGTCATTTCGGGCATATCAGTGTGCGGAGTGGCTTTGGCTACGTTGGCATTGGTTTGTACCCTTTCGGTATTCAATGGCTTTCGTGAGTTGGTGGCCGGATTCTTTACGGCTTTTGATCCGGAGCTGAAGATTACGACCGTACAGGGCAAGACCTTCGATGTACATGATAGCTTGATTGTCTCTGTCAGGCAAATGCCGGAAATAGAGGTCTCGACAGCCTGTCTGGAAGAGAATGCAATGGTGCAGTATCGGGGGAGGCAGGCCGTAGTGACGCTGAAAGGTGTGGAAGATAATTTCGAGCAGTTGACCGGCATAGACAGTATCCTTTATGGGCAAGGACGTTTTCTGTTGCACGACAATGTGGCGGACTATGCTGTTCCCGGCTTGCAGTTGGTTTCGGCTTTAGGGACCGGTATTCAGCCGGTAGACCCGATTGAAGTGTTTGCTCCCAAACGTCATGCTCGTGTTAATTTGGCCAATCCTGCTGCCAGCTTTGAGCGGGACTATCTTTATTCTCCCGGAGTGGCTTTTGCTGTGAATCAAGAGAAATACGATGCCTCTTATGTGCTGACATCGTTGGAGTTTGCCCGTAGGCTTTTTGATTACGATACCGAAGCAACTTCGTTGGA
This sequence comes from Bacteroidaceae bacterium, assembly GCA_017472905.1. Lineage (GTDB taxonomy): Bacteria > Bacteroidota > Bacteroidia > Bacteroidales > Bacteroidaceae > Phocaeicola_A. Next base: position 942 of record JAFUNW010000185.1, on the reverse strand, counting down.
GTTGAAATTGAAGCCGGGGAGCGATTTGAAGCGTGTTAAACGAAACATTGTCAGTTTGTTGGGAGAAGAGTATGTGGTGCATGACCGTTATGAACAACAGGCGGATGTATTTCGCATCATGGAAATAGAAAAACTGATATCTTATCTTTTTCTTTCATTTATATTATTGGTAGCCTGCTTCAATATTGTCGGTTCGCTTTCGATGTTGATTATCGATAAAAAGGCCGATGTAGAGACGTTGCGTAATTTGGGGGCCGATGAACGGCTGATATCTCGTATTTTTCTCTTTGAAGGATGGCTCATCTCTTTGATGGGAGCATTGGCCGGTATTGTTTTGGGGTTACTGCTCTGTTTTCTTCAACAGCGGTATGGTTTGATTGCGTTAGGCTCCGGTGGAGGCTTTGTTGTTGATGCCTATCCGGTCAGTGTACAGGTGAGCGATCTGTTGCTGATATTTTTTACAGTTTCTTTAGCCGGCTTTTTGTCGGTTGGGTATCCGGTACGTATGTTGAGCAAACGTCTCTTGTAATTCCTTGAATTTGCAAACTTCAAATGACACTTTTGTTATACAAATTTAAAACTTTCGCAAATACGGAATTATTTCTTTAATAAGTTTTTTCTTCCTAAAATAAAACATTAATTTTGTAGCCGAGTTACAAGGGCTTGATGAAAAAAGCCTCAAAAAAACAAGAAAAAGAAGCAAAATAATAGTAATAATAACTTTAAAAACTCAAAGAGAAAAATGGCAAATTTAGATTTAAGCAAGTATGGCATCACCGATGTGGTTGAGGTATTGCACAACCCTTCATACGATGTTTTGTTCGCTGAAGAGACAAAGCCCGGACTCGAAGGCTTTGAAAAAGGTCAGGTAACTGAATTGGGTACTGTAAACGTGATGACCGGAGTTTACACCGGCCGTTCACCCAAAGATAAATTCTTTGT
>JAFUNW010000184.1 GCA_017472905.1 Bacteroidaceae bacterium | reverse complement strand
ACGACATATACCCCGTTGCTCCAACTTGCAGCATCCAACTCGGCCGAGCCGTTTACCGTCAAAGCCGAAGCGACACATGCACCGTTCACTCCATAAACCATCACACGAGCTTCACTGCCCGAAGAAACCCCTACACACAAACGATGATGCACTACAGCCGGTAGCTGAACAGATTCTTCCCACTGCATTTCGGCAACCGAAGAAGCAAATTCCACTGTTTTCTTCTCGCGGAACTCATATCCACGAAACAGCGTATAAAGATATACTTCAGCCGATGAGACTCCGGAGAGTTGAGCAGCCGAAAGATTTTGCGTACGTCCGGTTCCCAACAAAAGCGTATCGCCAAGCATCCAGCGATAACCATCGTAGTTCATGCCGGCATCAAGCGTACACGCATCGTCCGTCAAGCTAAGCGTAGTCATCATCTGCCCCAAATCGGCTCCAAAATAGAATCCCGTATTTGTAGGTTGGTTATAGGCCACATTCTGATAGGCGACACTGCTCCGATAAACGGGGTCTTCGAGGAAAGAATGGAAACGATAGTCAATCGTATCCTGACTGCTCACATAGAGACGCAAACTCTTATTATCTGCAGAACGCAAGAGCAACTCTTCCCGCCAGTCGCCATAGATGTCTGCAACTAAACAGGGATTGGACTTCGTACTGTTGTTGGAAGCACACTCCGTTGCATTGAGCAAAGTTTCGGCACTATTTTTGGTACTATAATTGAAGCGGGTGATGGAGACGCCATTCTGTAAATTGCGAAGCAATCGCCCATCCCACCAACAAGCCATGTTCATGGATACCCCTTCGGTAGAGGTTGTAACCGTACGGCCATCTGCAGAGAGAATACCTCCGGAACGACCGGACCACATCTCTACTCCCGGATAACCGGGATCGATATCGGCCGCCATGCAACGACCTACATCATCGCTACTCTTTATCTGTTTGATAATCTTTCCGGTAGCAGCATCGCGGAATGTCGAACCATCGGACTTGTTCTCGTGACAAGCCCACACTGCCAACGCACCGGATGCGGGGTCGAAGACCGTCATGTGTATGGCATCGCCATGCCCCAGTCTGGTATTGTACTTCGGCTTTCCATCGTGGTCGATTGTCAAAGAGCCGTAGACGATTTCATCGCATCCATCGCTGTCAATGTCTCCCACGCGAAGGTTGTGGTTTCCCTGTCCGGCACATAGCGAATAACCGGCGTTGGAGTCGAACGTCCATTTACGAGTCAGACTTTGTCCATCCCAATCCCAAGCCACCAAGACGGTACGGGTATAGTATCCGCGACACATCACGACACTGGGACGCTTGCCATCGAGGTAAGCGATGCAAGCCAAGAAACGGTCTACCCGATTGCCATAATCATCGCCCCAGCTACTTACTGTTCCGCGAGCCGGCAAATAATTCGTTGTATACATAGCCGCACCGGTCTCTCCGTTAAAGACGGTGAGGTATTCCGGTCCGGAAAGGACATAGCCACTAGAGTTTCGATAGTCTTTGGAGGCATCGCCAATGACATTGCCGACTCCATCGACCGTTCCATCGGCCGTCTTGCAGACCAATTCAGCCTTTCCATCACCGTCCAAGTCATAAACCATGAATTGGGTATAGTGTGCACCGGCTCGAATGTTGCGTCCCAAATTGATGCGCCACAAATGTTCGCCACTGATTTTATAACAATCCAAATAAACATAGCCGGTATATCCACTATGGGAATTGTCTTTTGAATTGGAAGGATCCCACTTGAGGATGATTTCGAACTGTCCGTCCCCATCCACATCGCCCACACTGGCATCGTTGGGGCTGTAGCTGACACTCCCCGACTGCATCGTGGAATCGGGAATGGCCGTCATCGGAATTTCGATGTATCCTCCGGTGGCAGAGTTGGCCGGAAGAACATATTCCGCCACTTTATCGAGTTGCTCCACTCCATCCACAACCGGAACCAAACGGAATGTGACATCTTTGGTATAGTCCATGTTCAGCAAACGGGCCGAAGTCTTCTCCGTAACCCGAAGCAACTTTTCGCCCTGATAAAGATGAAACTTCGTATTCAACGGGTCGTCTGAAAGGTAACGCCACGTTAGGTATACGGCAAGTCTACTGGTACGCAACCCAATGAAACCACGTCCAAGTTTTTCGCGCTGCATCTGCGAAAAATCATAAGCGGTCTGGGCTTGCATGACTGTAGGAGACAAAAGACTAAAAGCTATAAGTCCCCAAAGAAAAAAGAATGTTCGTTTGTTCATGTTGGGTATTTTTAATATAGGAATACACTTTTTAGGAGTTAGAGGAGTTATCGTTTCACTAGGAGTTAAAGGAGTTATCGCAGGAAACCTGCTAGCCAATAGTTTGGGAAACAGAGGGCTAAACATTTGGCTTTAACTCCTAACGAACGAAGTGAGTGATAACTCCTTTAACTCCTCTAACTCCTAAATAAATATTTAATTACAATTCCGCCAATTCAACAACCTTATCTACAGCAGCACTCAAGCCATCGGGATTTTTACCTCCGGCTGTAGCGAAGTGAGGCTGTCCGCCGCCACCGCCTTGAATGAGCTTTCCGGCTTCACGCACCATCTTTCCGGCATTCAGGCCACCGGCTACGAGGTTGTCGCTGATCATTACGGTAAGCAACGGTTTGTCTTCGTTGACACTGCCCACCACGAAGAGCATGTTTTCCGACACTTCGTTGCGGAGTTGGAAAGCGATGTTCTTTACGGCATCGGCCGGCATGGGCACTACCGCCTTGATGACTTTCACTCCGTTCACCTCTTGAGCGGAAGCCAACAGGCGATCTTTCATTGCGGCAGATTTCTCTTTCACAAAGTCGTCTAACTGTTTTTTCAAGCCGGCATTCTCTTCGATGTATTT
>JAFUNW010000183.1 GCA_017472905.1 Bacteroidaceae bacterium | reverse complement strand
AGGCTCCCATCGGAGCCTCTTGCATTTTTATAACCCTTAAATTTGGGGGTTGTATTTACTTCTTTTTGTCCTCTTTTACAATTTCAATCAATTCTACTTCAAATATCAAAGTAGAGTAAGGCTTTATTTTGCCCATTTCACGATCACCGTAAGCTAAATCTTGGGGAATATAAAGTTCCCATTTAGAACCAACAGGCATCATAGTCAAAGCCTCAGTCCAACCGGGAATAACTTGATTGGCAGCAAAAGTAGTCGGTTCTTTACGTTTGAATGAGCTATCAAACTCTGTTCCATCAATTAAAGTACCTTTATAATGAACTTTCACTTTTGAAGTTTTGGTAGGAATTTCACCTTTGCCTTCTTTCAATACTTTAAATTGCAATCCGCTAGGAGTAGTTTTTACACCTTCTTTTGTCTTATTCTCAGCCAAGAATTGTTCTCCGGCAGTACGGTTATCTGCATATTTCTTTTCAGTATTCTTTTTTTGAATATCTTGCATGGTTTTTTCGAAATACATGCGAGCTTCTTCAACTGTCATGTTCGTATTTTCTCCCAAAGCACCTGCAATGAATCCGGCCAATACATTATTTTTATTGATCAATTCCTTTGAATCAGCTCCGAACAATTCGCGGCTAACACCGGGAATCCATTGTTGACCAATCATTTGACCTACTTCCAGACCTGCCATATAAGCAGAGTCCTTTGCATTGGCAGGAAGTTTCTTATTAGCGGCTTCTTGAACACCTTTCAAGAATTCATCCATATAGGTTGTATCAATTCGGCGTTGATATACCAAATAGTTTTTCAAAGAACTTGTTTGAGACAAACCGAATGCATAAGAAAGAGAATCTACATCGCTTTTAAGTTCTGCTTTAGGACTTGTTGCACACGAAGTAAAACCGGCGGCAACAGCTAAAACCATTAAGAAAGTTGCTTTTTTCATCTTTTAGTTTATTTTTAAAATTTAGAATTATATTTATTTCACACTACTTCGATTAATTCGACATCAAATATCAATGTGCTATGAGGGGGAATCATCTCGCCGGCTCCTTGTGCTCCATAACCCAATTCTGAAGGTATATAGAGACGCCATTTGGCTCCTTCGCTCATGCATTGCAATGCTTCGACCCATCCGGGTATGACTTGATTTACTCCGAAGACAGCCGGTTCGCCACGCTTGATGGAACTATCAAAAAGGGTTCCGTCAATCAATGTTCCTTCGTAATGACAACGCACACGATCTGTAGCTTTGGGTTTTCGACCTGTACCGGGAGTTAGTATCTCATATTGCAATCCGCTATCAGTGGTATGTACACCTTCTTTTTTTGCATTTTCTGCTAGGAAAGCTTTTCCTTTGGCAATATTTTCTGCATTTGTTTTCTTTTCTAATTCTTCGAAATAGTTATTTACGATTTCGCGAGCTTCGGTGTGAGATATGGCTGTGGCATGGCCTCCCAAAACATCATGAATCGCTTTAGCAAAATCATCTACATTAATGTTACGAGCACCCATTGCAAAAAGATTTTGTCCGATACCCAAACCGATGGCATAACTGAATTTATCCATGTTTTCTATAATTTTATTATCAATCTTCTTTTAATGTAAATAAAAAACGTTTTTCAAACTCAAAATCAAGAGTTTAAGAAAAACTGTGCAAAGGTAAGTCTTTTATTTGAATGAAAGACTCTGTAAAAAACTAAAAATTATTATTTTTGCCCTATGTTTAATAAAAATAGTGGAAGATGAAGAAAATTGTAATTCTAACCGGTGCCGGAATGAGTGCAGAAAGTGGTATCAGTACTTTTCGTGATGCTGGTGGGTTGTGGGAAAAGTATCCGGTAGAACAGGTTGCTACTTTCGAAGGATATGCACAAAACCCTCAATTGGTTATCGACTTTTATAATCAACGCCGCAAACAATTGCAAGATGTGAAACCGAATATGGGGCATCAATTGCTTGCCGAGATGGAAAAAGAGTTCGACATTTGCATCATAACACAAAATGTTGACAATCTTCATGAACGTGCCGGAAGTACAAAAGTCGTTCATTTACATGGCGAATTGACAAAAGTAACTTCTAGTTATGAGCCGAATAACCCCAAATACATTCGCGAACTATCACCTGAAAATTGGGAGGTAAAGATGGGCGATCTGGCCGAAGACGGTTCCCAACTTCGTCCTTTCATCGTATGGTTCGGTGAAGCCGTTCCACAAATAGAACCTGCTGCCATATTAGCTGAAAATGCAGATATATTTGTCATTATAGGAACCTCCATGAATGTCTATCCGGCAGCCGGATTACTCAATTACGTACATCCTACCGTACCGGTATATCTCATTGATCCTAATGTTGTACATATCAATAACCATAGGCCGTTACATATTATTCGAAAAGGAGCATCCGAGGGAGTAAAAGAGTTATGGGATTTATTAAAAAAGTAGAAGCTCTTTTTAGCACTATCCAATGATTAAATATCAACAAAGAGTAGCCATAAATTAAACTAAATACAAAAACAATTTAGATTCATTCTAAAAATCTTTTTAGATTCATTCTAAAGTACTATCTTTGCAGCCCAATTCTGAACAACACAAGATTTAGGCCGAAAGATCATATGCAAATAATTTAAAAAGATACAGAATGACAAAGAAACACATTTTTATTTTATTCTCGCTGTTGACATTGTTTTCAACCATAACAGTGAAAGCTAACGGAGAAGCTTCTGCTAAACGAAGCGATGCCAATATCATGGGGCATGTATTGGACAAGAACAGTGGCGAACACATAGCCTTCGTAAACATCATTTTACGAGGAACAACAATTGGGACAACAACCGATGTCAGTGGACATTATTTCTTAAAGAATTTGCCGGAAGGAAAATTCACGATGGAAGTAAGTACTGTCGGATACAAAACCATTACCAAAGACGTTTCTCTCAAAAAAGGAACAACTCTTGAAATTAACTTCGAAATAGAAGAAGACCTCATAGCATTGGATGGTGTGGTGGTATCAGCCAATCGAAACGAAACATCTCGCCGATTGGCTCCTACCTTAATTAATGTCATTGATTCCCGTCTTTTTGAGACGACTTCATCGCCTACATTGGCAGAAGGCCTAAATTTCCAGCCGGGTGTACGTGTGGAAAACAATTGCCAGAACTGTGGATTCCAACAGGTTCGTATCAATGGATTGGAAGGTCCATATACACAAATACTCATTGATTCACGCCCTATATTCAGCGCTTTGTCCGGAGTTTATGGATTGGAGCAAATTCCGGCAAACATGGTTGAACGAGTAGAAGTAATGCGAGGAGGAGGTTCGGCACTGTTTGGTTCTTCTGCCATAGCAGGAACGATTAATATCATAACCAAAGAACCTTTGCACAACAGCGGACAGTTGGCACACACTATCATGTCAATAGATGGTGCAACAGACAACAACACTACTCTCAATGCATCCTTGGTTACTGATAATCGTAAGGCCGGACTTTTTATATTCGGCCAAAACCGTCAACGCGAGGATTACGATGCCAATGATGATGGGTTCAGTGAACTATGTGAATTGAAGCAACAAACCATAGGTTTTCGTTCCTATTTAAAAACAAGTACCTACTCCAAACTCTCTTTTGAATATCATCATATCCAGGAGTTTCGCCGAGGAGGAGACAATCTAGACTTGCCGCCTCACGAAGCTGAAGTATGTGAACAAACCGACCACAGCATCAATGGGGGAGGAATTAAATTTGATTACTTTTCACCGAATGAGAAACATCATTTTAGTGCATATGCATCGGCACAGCATATAGATCGGGACAGCTATTATGGAGCAGGAAAAGATCCGAATGCTTACGGTGCTACTACAGACTTGACTACTGTGCTTGGAGCACAATATGTTTACAACTTCGACAAATGTCTTTTCATGCCGGCTACTTTTACCGGTGGTATGGAATATAACCGCGATGCATTGGAAGACAACATGTGGGGATACAACCGTCAATTGGAGCAAACGGTACACATTGAGAGTATGTTTTTGCAAAATGAATGGAAAAATAAGCATTGGAGTTTTCTAATCGGAGGTCGATTTGATAAACATAACCTCATTGATGGACTTATCTTCAGTCCACGTGCCAACGTTCGTTTCAACCCTTCGGAAAATATTAATTTTCGGGCCAGTTATTCTGCCGGATTCCGTGCTCCACAAGCGTTTGACGAAGATTTGCACATTGAAGCAGTAGGCGGAGGGGTATCCATGATTGAATTGGCGGAAGATCTGCAAGAAGAAAAGTCGCATAGTTTCAGTTTATCTGCTGATTTATATCAACGTTGGGGAGCCTTTCAAGGAAACTTGCTTATCGAAGGTTTCTATACGACTCTGCAAGACGTATTTGCTCTGCGCGAGAAAAATAACGAAAACGGTATTCTTATGTTAGAACGCCACAATGCTTCAGGAGCTGATGTATATGGTATTACATTGGAAGGAAAATTGGCTTATCTTAATAAACTACAGTTGCAGGCCGGAGTGACGCTACAAAAAAGTGAATACAAAGAGGCTGAGAAATGGAGTGAAACCGCTAAAGCTGAAAAACGCATAGCCCGTACTCCGGATACTTATGGATATTTCACTTTTAGTTATACTCCCATCAAGGCTTTTACAGCTGCGCTTTCAGGAACATACACAGGAAGTATGCTGATGCAACACGTTGCCGGATACATTCCCGAGGATATTGCAATTGAAACCCCAGACTTCTTCGACCTCAACTTCAAAGCCAGTTACGATTTTACAATTAGCGGAACGACCACTTTGCAAGTCAATGCAGGCGTACAAAACATCTTCAATGCTTATCAAGATGACTTTGATAAAGGAGGAAATCGCGACTCCGGTTATATGTATGGTCCCGGTTTACCTCGTTCTTTCTTCGGAGGAATCAAACTAAGTTTCTAAAAGAAGAAAAAAACGAAGGCGGCTTCATTTGTAGTCGAAGCTGCCTTCGATTGCCAATGAAGCCGCTTTCATTTTTTTGTTGTATTTTTGAGGCTTAATCTGCTAAGATAAAGTCTAGCTGTTTTTTCTCTAAATTGGCCCGAGCTACTTTAATCTGTAGTGAATCTCCTAAACTATATTTTTGTCGGGTATGTCGACCAATAAGGCAATAGTTACGTTCATCAAATTCAAAGTAATCATCGCCCAAATCACGCATGGCTATCATTCCTTCGCATTTATTTTCATTGATCTCTACGTAAATTCCCCATTCTGTTACGCCACTTATGACTCCCTCAAATACCTGTCCCAACCGCTCACTCATAAATTCTACTTGTTTGTATTTGATGCTGCTACGTTCGGCACTGGCAGCTAACTGTTCCATAGAAGAAGCATGTTTACACAGTTCTTCGTATTTATCGGCGGAAACACTGCGTCCACCATCCAGGTAACGTGTCAGCAAACGATGTACCATCAAATCCGGATAACGCCGAATAGGAGAAGTGAAATGGGTATAATAATCAAATGCCAATCCATAGTGTCCGATGTTGTATATACTATATTTTGCTTTTTGCATGGCACGTAAAGAGACGGTTTCTATTAAATTCTGCTCGCCTTTTCCTTGTACATCTGCCAACAAACGGTTGATACTCCGGCTCACTTCACCTTTGCTTCCGGTTGTTCTTACTTTATAACCAAACTTAGCAATAAAATGCTGCAAGTTCTCCAGTTTTTCTTCATCCGGTAAGTCGTGAATTCGATAAGGAAAGACTTTTGCTTTTTTATTTCGAGGTACTTTTCCTATGTGTTCTGCCACTGTTCGATTGGCCAATAGCATAAATTCTTCTATCAATTTGTTTGCATCTTTTGCCTCTTTGAAATAGACACTCAAAGGACGTCCTTTCTCATCAATTTCAAAACGTACCTCTACGCGGTCAAAATCTATTGCTCCGGAAGCCATACGCTTTTCACGAAGTAGTTTGGCCAAACGATTCAAAGTGGTTAGTTCGTCAACATATTCTCCTGTTCCGGTTTCAAGAATCTCCTGTGCTTCTTCATAGGCAAAACGCCGATTGCTTCGAATAACCGTATGCACAATATGATAATCTTTCACCTCT
>JAFUNW010000182.1 GCA_017472905.1 Bacteroidaceae bacterium | reverse complement strand
GTCGGATTCTCCGGCATTTCAATGGAGCTGAAGATGTTTTTTACCTTGGCTTCCATTTCGTCAACATTGAAGTCTCCTACAACAATGATACCTTGAAGGTCAGGACGATACCATTTTTCATAGTAATCCCGCAATGTCTGGTATGGGAAATTGTCTACAACCTCCATCGTTCCAATAGGAAAACGGTTGGCATATCGACTGTTTGGATAGATGATGGGGAATACATTCTCGTAGATACGCATGGTTGCGTTCATGCGTGTACGCCACTCTTCGTGAATGACTCCTCGTTCTTTGTCTATCTCTTTTTCACTCAACGTAAGTCCGTCTGACCAGTCGCGTAAAATCCATAAGCAGGAATCTATTGCTTCCGGTACGTTCTTGATAGGCACGTTGTTGATGTTGTAGACTGTTTCGTCCATTGCGGTGTATGCATTCAGATTCACTCCGAACTTCACACCGATTTTCTCTAAATACTCACGTAGATTGTTGTTGGGAAAATGGGTAGTACCATTGAAACACATGTGTTCTAGAAAGTGGGCAAGTCCACGTTGGCTTTCCTCTTCAAGAAGCGAACCGACTCTTTGTGCAATGTAAAAGTCAGCTTGTCCTTCCGGTAAGTTGTTGTGACGGATGTAATAGGTCAATCCGTTTTCTAATGTTCCGATGCGAACATTGGGATCAATGGGGAGGGCTTGTGCCTGTTGAGCAGACAGCACAGTTGTACAGCATAAGAATAAAGCTGTAAGCAAACCTTTCAATAAATTCTTCATTTTGTTATTATTTTATTGTTATTTAAATCGTTGTAGATATTTTGTTGCACAGGATAATTTTGAGATAACCAATAACCGACTGTACACATCAATATCAGTCCTATAAGAGCTATAATAAGGAGACTGTTGGTTTCAATAGAAACCTCTATCCCGTAGTGAGTTGATACATAAATTTGGGCAATTCCTAAAGTGTTGTTCAGAATGTGTCCTACAATGACCGGTAAGAGTGAGGACGTTCGCCAGGTTATCCAACCGAATACCAATCCCATGAAGAATGCAAAAGGTATCTGGGCCGGATTAAAATGGATGATGCCAAAAATCAAAGCAGAAACAAGAATGGCTTTTTGAGGTTTCCAACCTTGCTTCGTCAACCGATCCATGATGGCTCCGCGAAATAGGAATTCTTCTGCTAAGGGACCGATAATGGCAATTGAAAACAATCCGATGACACTTTGACTGATAAGAATGAACTGTTCTTCGTTCCAATCCGGTAAAACAATAAGCTCACTCAGTGCACTTATGAATAGGATGGAGCCAACAATACAGCCTATACCGGCAACAAACAATCGGAGATTTATCGGCTTGAATGTTTTCTTTAAAGAAATCTCTTTTCTCCATATCAAATGTATTATGAATGCAAGTCCGGATAGAAGTAGTGAACTTCCCAACAGGGTCGGCTTTGATAAGGGCAATAGAAAAGAGACACCTGTCATTATGATGGAAAATAACAGTTGGTATCCGAAGAAAAACAAGACTAATTTAACAGAATGAATCATTCAATTAGTTTTTACCTAGTTATAATTTGCAGTGCAAAGGAACAAAGAATATTCAGAGTGTGCAAATAATAAGGAAGTATGTTAACTTTCTGTAACCTCAAATCCAATGCTTTCAACAGCTTTGCGGATATCCTCGATTTTAACATCGCCTTTGATGTTCGCTGTTCCGGATGCTAAATTCACCTCTACCGATTCAACTCCTGTTAAACTCTTTATGGCTTTTTCTACATTCGTGCGGCAATGGTTGCAACTCATCCCTTTTATATGAACCATTTTTTCATGGTTCGAATGGCAATCGCAATGTTCGCCACTTTGTTTGCAGCAAGTCTCTTTCTTACCCAAATAACGGCGTATGCAAGCATGAATCAATAAAAGAAATAAGAGGATTGTACAGCCGATGTTGAAGTATGACGTTTCTCCGTGAGCACAACATTTTATGGCTTCCAATGACGAAGTAAACCACTCCCGGGGTAACAGGTAATCAATTCCCAATCCGAAAGTAACGGCTCCTCCGATAATGGATAAGAGATAGAGTATCAAGGTTCGTTTGCCCATGACTTTGTTGATGACAAGGATTGAGGCAGCATTGGCTGCAGGACCGGCCATTAACAACACCAATGCCGTACCGGGAGAGAGGCCTTTTAACATGAGGGCAACAGCAATGGGGATGGAACCGGTAGCACAAATATACATGGGGATGGCGCACAACAAGACCAATAAGATACTTATTAGAGAATTGTCGGCAAACAAGGCAAAAAATGATTCGGGAACAAATACGGTAATTAATCCGGCTATGATTAAGCCTAAAATCAACCACCTGCCGATGTCTTGCATCATTTCTACGAAAGCATAATTCAAGGCTATACCTATTTTATTGAAAAAACCTTTTTTCTCAGTTGTAGGAGGGAGGGGAGCAGATATGTTTGTCTCGTTTTCTTCCTTATTAAACAGATTTACCAGTTCTCCTCCAAGCAGTGAAGTGGCCAGTGCCGCTAACGGACGAGCCAATGCAAAAGGTAACCCCATGAGTGAATAGGTAGCTATGATGGAGTCTACTCCGGTTTGAGGTGTTGCAATGAGAAAAGATACAGTCGCTCCCTTGGAAGCTCCCTGTTTATGAAGCGACATGGCAGTCGGTATTACTCCGCATGAACATAAAGGTAAAGGGATTCCTAACAATGCGGCATTGAGTACAGCACGAAAAGAGTTCCCTCCGAGGTAGCGTTGATATAAGTTTCCCGGAATAAAGGCATGCATCAAACCTGCCAACAAAAATCCCAATAACAGGTAGGGGGACATCTCATTAATTAGATCAATAATCTCTTTCATTTCTTTATGTTAAATGGATTTAGAATTCAACAGAGGCACCGAACAGGAAAT
>JAFUNW010000015.1 GCA_017472905.1 Bacteroidaceae bacterium | reverse complement strand
CAGAAAAGAAATATGGATTGGGATAAAAGCGGTTCAATATTTCGCGTTCATCGCTTTTGACTACCGGTTCCAATTGGTAGATGTCTCCTACAAGTAGGATTTGCTTACCGCCGAAAGGTTCGCGCAAATTGCGAGAGTAAATGCGTAGGACTTTGTCAATGAAGTCTATGATATCAGCCCGTACCATTGAAATTTCGTCAATGATAATAAGCTCTACATCTTGCAATAATTTGCGGTGTGAGGAGTTGTACTTTAATGTGTCTTTAATTTGTCTGGGGGAATATTGTGGGTCATCAGGCAATAAAGGATGGAAAGGGAGTTTGAAAAAACTGTGCAACGTGCTTCCTCCGGCATTGATGGCTGCTATTCCGGTTGGAGCCAATATAACATGTTTTTTCTTAGTCAAGCCACACAAATATCTCAGGAAAGTGGACTTTCCGGTTCCGGCCTTTCCGGTTAGGAATACGGATTGGCGGGTGTATTGAATCAGTTTTAAAGCATTTTGAAACTCTAAATTATCAGTGTCAATAGTGGCTTGTTTTCTCATTTTCTTTATATTCTGCCTTTTTCTATCTTTCCCATACTATCATCTTTGTTTCAGATGGCGCAAAGGTAAATCTTCTCTTTGAATTGTGCAAATGAATTGGATATTCAATTATTGTATAAAGTACGAATTAATGTTAATATATTCATTGAATACTATGAAGATGGTGTGGAACGATGGGGAAAGGCGAACTGAAATTTGACCAAACGGATAAAAGATATTACCTTTGCACACTGTTAAGATAATGTGAATTTAGGTTATGAAGAGAACGATATTTTTGTTTTTTATGTTACTTCCGATGGTTGGATTGATGGCCGTTGGCAAGTTTTATAAAGTGAACGAAATACCAATGGTGCATTTGCAAGATCGCACACGGTATGTTTGTAATCCTGATGGGGTACTTTCTGAGATGGCAGTACAGCAGATAGATAGTATCTTGTTTGCGTTAGAAGAGAAAACCGGCATAGAGACTCTTGTTGTGGTAGTAGAGAATATTGATGGAGGTGATTGCTTTGAGTTTGCTTATCAATTGGGTAAGCAAAATGGAGTTGGTAAAAAAGGTGTCGATAATGGCCTTGTGATTCTGTTGGTACGTGGTGAACGGTGTGTTCAGTTTGCTACCGGTTACGGTTTGGAAGGAGATTTACCCGATGCTATTTGTAAACGTATTCAAGAGCGTCAGATGTTTCCGTTGTTGAAGCAAGGATATTGGGATGAAGGAATGTTGGCCGGGATTCGTAGTGTAAATAATTATTTGATTGATTCGGAGGGATGGTCTTCAGACGGAAATAAAGATGAAAATATTGACAAAGAGCTTCTTGTATGCTTTTATGTCTTTCTTGGATGCATTGTTGTTTTGATTTTGATTGTATATTTTAGTGTTCGCGCCAATCGGCGATGTCCTCATTGTAAAAAAAGTGCTCTTAAGCGTAGTAATTCACGTTTGATTTCACGGGTGAATGGCTTGAAAACAAGCGAAGTCGTATATGTATGTACTCATTGTGGTCATTCAGTCGTTCGTAAAGAAGAAGAGGAAGATGAAAATTATACAGGCTTTGGAGGTGGAAGTTTGGGCGGACCGTTTATTTTCGGAGGTGGTCGTGGAGGTTCTTTTCGAGGTGGCGGTTTCAGTGGGGGAAGCTTCGGAGGCGGAAGTTTTGGCGGTGGAGGAGCCGGCGGACGTTTTTAAGAAATTAAAAGTTAATAATTAAAAGTTAATAATTGAAGAACTAATGAAGACAATCTGTAGAATTTTTGCTGCTGTGGTAGCATGTTTTTGTTTAAGTAGTTGTGGTTATAACACCATGACCGAGAAAGAAGAGGCTGTAAACAAGGCTTGGAGTAACGTAGAAAATCAGTATCAACGCCGTTCTGATTTGATTCCTAATTTGGTAAATACCGTAAAAGGTTATGCACGACACGAACAGAGTACCCTAACGGCCGTACTTGAAGCACGTTCGAAAGCTACTCAAATTACCGTCAATGCTGAAGAACTCACTCCTGAGAAACTGAAAGAATATCAGGCTGCACAGGGGCAAGTGACCAGTGCGTTGGGTAAATTGTTAGCCATAACCGAAGCCTATCCGGATTTGAAAGCTAATGAAAATTTCAAGGAATTGCAAGCCCAACTCGAAGGAACAGAGAACCGCATCAGTGTCGAGCGCCGCAATTTCAACGAGGTGGTGGGCGACTACAACACCTACATCCGCAAGTTCCCCCAAAACCTTATGGCCGGTATCTTCGGCTTTGAGAAACGTGCCTATTTCGAAGCCGAAGCAGGAAGCGAAAAAGCTCCGAAAGTGGAATTTTAATAAAAAATACGTAATAAAGACCTGTAAACTCATAGGTTGTGGCTTAAGAAAATAAGAGAGTGGTATTTTAGTATAGCACTCTCTTTTGCATGTTATAATAGATGCATGTAGAAAATGATGGAGGTAGAGAGTTTGAGCTTGCAAAAGTTAAAAAGGGAAAAGTTGTTTTCAGTAAATGCGCTTTGAACGAGTACAATAATAGTCTTGAATCTTATTATAATTGGAAAATATCCGTGTTTTATCTGAAAAAATAGCTAACTTTGCACCCGTAGTTTAAACTTATAGGTTTTTAAGAGTAAAACCGAGAAAAATGTAAATTGATTAATCAAAAAAACATCCTAAATATATTGACATGAGCAACCAACGAGACATGATGCGTGGCGTTTCGGCCTCGAAAGAAGATGTGCATAATGCCATTAAGAACATTGATAAGGGACTCTACCCCAAAGCTTTCTGTAAAATTATCCCTGATATATTGGGAGGTGACCCGGAGTATTGCAATATCATGCATGCCGATGGCGCGGGCACAAAGTCATCACTTGCATACCTCTATTGGAAAGAGACGGGCGACCTGAGTGTATGGAAAGGTATTGCACAAGATGCGCTCATTATGAACATTGATGACCTACTTTGCGTGGGTGCAGTGGATAACATTTTGGTAAGCTCTACCATCGGACGTAACAAGCTCTTGGTGCCCGGTGAAGTCATCAGTGCCATCATCAATGGTACGGATGAACTGTTGGCTGAACTTCGCGAAATGGGTGTGGGTGTTTATGCCACCGGTGGCGAGACTGCCGATGTGGGTGACTTAGTGCGTACCATCATTGTAGATTCTACCGTAACGTGCCGTATGAAGCGTAGCGATGTTATCGACAATGCAAACATCCGTCCGGGTGACGTGATTGTAGGTCTTGCTTCTTACGGACAAGCCACTTACGAGAAAGAGTACAACGGTGGTATGGGTAGCAACGGATTGACAAGTGCCCGCCACGATGTGTTCAGCAAATACTTGGCTGAGAAGTATCCCGAAAGTTACGATGTCGGTGTTCCCGAAGAGTTGGTGTATAGTGGCGGATTGAAGTTGACAGATGCCGTAGAGGGAAGCCCCATTGATGCAGGTAAACTGGTGCTTTCACCCACCCGTACTTACGCCCCCGTTGTAAAAAAATTATTGGATAACCTGAGAAAAAATATTCATGGTATGGTGCATTGTTCAGGTGGTGCACAAACTAAGGTACTCCACTTTGTGGGAGACAATTGTCGCGTCATCAAGGATAACCTCTTCCCTGTGCCTCCTCTCTTCAAGACCATCAAGGAGCAAAGCAATACCGACTGGGCAGAGATGTACAAGGTGTTCAATATGGGGCATCGCTTGGAAGTTTACCTTTCACCTGAACATGCCGGAGAGGTCATTGCCATCAGCAAGAGTTTCGGTATTGATGCACAAATCATTGGCCGCATCGAAGAGAGCGATGGAGAGAAGGAACTGATCATCAATAGCGAGTTTGGAGAGTTTAAGTATTAAAGAGGACTATACATTTATGGGTAAGATATTCTGTTTGGAAACTGAATGGAAGCAAAATGTACATGATTTGAAAGAAAAATCAAGTATCCTCCCATTGTTGGAGTTTCTCAAGACATCACGTAGAGTAGATTTTACGTTTAGAAATGTTGCTACCATAAGTGATTTTACTTATTACGTAAATCACTTGTATAACGATACTTATAACCGTTATGACATTATTTATCTATGTTTTCATGGTATTCCTTCAAAAATAGAACTCGCAAATGGTGAAACCTTAGATTTAATAGATTTTGCAGAAAAGAACAAAGGAATATTCAAAGGGAAAAACGTTCACTTCGGAAGTTGTAGTACATTGAATATGTCCGAAGAAGATATAAAATATTTCAAAAGGGAAACTGGCGCACGAATGATTACAGGTTACCAAACTAGTATTGAATTTGTAACAAGTTTCATTTTTGAATTATGGCTTCTCAATGAAATTCTTGACCATCCCCATTATGCACAAAAAAGATTGCTAGATTTGGTGGAAACAAGAATGCCCTATTGGGGAGATATATTCAAATTCGTAGCATATTAATAGAATGAATAATAAGACATTGTACATCATAGCAGGTTGTAATGGAGCGGGGAAAACGACTGCTTCTTACACTGTTTTGCCTGAAGTATGGCAATGTCGAGAGTTTGTCAACGCGGACGAAATCGCGAAGGGACTTTCACCTTTCAATCCTGAAAGCGTAGCCATTGAAGCTGGAAAGCTAATGTTGCTACGTATCAATGAATTGCTGAAAGCCGAAGAGACTTTCTCCATTGAGACGACTTTATCTACCAAGTCATATCAAAATTTGATTGAACGCGCTCACGCGAACGGTTATCAGGTAAAACTGATATTCTTTTGGTTGGATTCTTCGGAAACAGCGATTAAGCGCGTGGCTCAAAGAGTCAGAGAAGGTGGTCATAACATTCCAACAGAGGTTATCATACGAAGATATTGGGCCGGGATAAATAATTTGTTTGATATCTATACCGACAAAGTTGATTATTGGCTATTGGTAAACAACACACAAGGAGAAAGCGTCTATATTGCTGAAGGAGGGAAGAATCTCTCCATCAATATATTTGATTTAGAAACCTATAATAACGTAAAAACAATATGTCAGAAGCAGAAAGAGTAGAATTCCGTCAAAGATTGCGAGAGGGATTGAATCGCTCGCGTTATAAGTTGATTCGCGAAAAGGCTTTGCGAAACGAAACGCTTGTTGAAGGGGACTATCATGGTGGTGTTCGCGAAGTTTCTGCTCGCGACTTATTAAAACGGGTTTATAACGAAGAAATAACATTGTAAATGGCTGAGAACAACACTATATTAGAAAAATTGGAGGGTTTGATTGCTCGCTTTGAAGAGGTATCGACACTCATCACCGACCCGAATGTGATTGCAGACCAAGCACGCTATGTGAAGTTAACCAAGGAGTACAAAGACTTGAGTGAAATTATGCGTGTGCGTAAAGAGTATGTTGATGCTTTGAACGGGCAAGAGGAAGCAAAACAATTGTTGATGACCGAAAACGACCCGGATATGAAAGAGTTGGCCCGCGAAGAGCTGAATCTTTCTGAGGAGCGGATTCCGCAATTGGAGGAGGAGATAAAATTGTTGCTGGTTCCGGCTGACCCACAAGATGACCGCAATGCTATTCTCGAAATACGTGGAGGTACTGGAGGAGATGAGGCCGCAATTTTTGCAGGCGACCTTTTCCGTATGTATGCCAAGTATTGCGAGTCGAAAGGATGGCACATGGAGGTGTCGAGTGCGAGTGAAGGAGCTTCCGGAGGATTCAAAGAAATTATCTGCTCCGTTACGGGGGAAAAAGTGTACGGTACGTTGAAATATGAATCGGGTGTACACCGCGTGCAACGTGTACCGGCTACCGAGACGCAAGGACGCGTGCATACTTCAGCTGCATCGGTAGCTGTATTGCCCGAGGCAGAGGCCTTTGATGTAGAAATCAATGAAGGTGAAATTAAGTGGGATACTTTCCGTTCAAGTGGTGCGGGTGGACAAAATGTAAACAAGGTGGAGTCGGGCGTTCGTTTGCGCTATAATTGGCGTAACCCCAATACGGGCGAGGTGCAGGAGATTCTTATCGAATGTACAGAAACACGCGACCAACCGAAGAATAAAGAACGTGCATTGAGTCGTTTGAGAACCTTTATTTATGATAAGGAACATCAGAAGTATATAGACGACATTGCAGCTAAGCGAAAAACAATGGTTTCTACCGGCGACCGCTCGGCGAAGATACGTACTTATAATTATCCGCAAGGCCGTATTACTGATCATCGCATCAATTATACAATATACAATTTGGCTGCTTTTATGGACGGAGAAATTCAAGACTGTATCGACCAACTGATTGTAGCTGAAAATGCGGAGCGAATGAAAGAAAATGAACTATAAATAAATAAGAACATGAATAAACAACAATTAATTGAGCAGATAAAACTGAAAAAATCTTTCCTCTGTGTAGGATTGGATACGGACATAAAGAAAATTCCGGCGCATTTGCTGACGGAAGAGGACCCTATATTTGCCTTTAATAAAGCAATAATTGATGCTACAGCGCCATATTGTATTGCCTATAAGCCGAACTTGGCTTTTTATGAAAGCATGGGGGTAAAGGGATGGATTGCTTTTGAAAAAACGGTGGAGTATATCAAGAAAAACTATCCGGAGCAATTTATTATTGCAGATGCCAAACGTGGAGATATCGGTAATACTTCACAAATGTATGCGCGTACATTCTTTGAAGAAATGGATATCGACTCGGTGACAGTCGCTCCCTATATGGGGGAGGATTCTGTGACTCCTTTCCTAACTTACGAAGGTAAATGGGTTATCTTGTTGGCTCTGACCTCCAATAAGGGTTCGCATGATTTTCAGTTAACTATTGATACTGAAGGAGAGCGACTTTTTGAAAAGGTTCTTCGCAAAAGCCAGGAGTGGGCCAACGATGAAAACATGATGTACGTAGTTGGTGCTACTCAAGGACGTATGTTCGAAGATATTCGTAAGATAGTTCCCAATCATTTCCTTTTGGTTCCCGGAGTGGGAGCACAAGGTGGAAGTTTGGGAGAAGTTTGCAAATATGGTATGACAAAAGATTGCGGACTTATTGTGAATTCCAGCCGTGCAATTATCTATGCAGACAAAACAGAAAGATTTGCTGAAATTGCAGGAGAAGAGGCTCGGAAGGTGCAACTTCAAATGTCTGAACAGCTGAATAATATATTGTAGTGATTGTCCTAATGTCAAGTACGGATTAGCGGTTGCGTTAATCCGTACTTTTTTTAGATACTTTATGTACGAACGCAAAATAATTAACGATCCGGTTTTTGGATTTATCAATATACCTAAAGGCTTGCTTTATGATGTTGTTTCGCATCCGATTATGCAACGGCTTACTCGTATCAAGCAATTAGGACTTTCCTCATTTGTATATCCGGGAGCACAACATACCCGTTTTCAGCATTCTTTAGGAGCTTTTTATCTAATGAGTGAGGCTATAACTTCTTTAACCACAAAAGGAAACTTTATATTCGATAGTGAAGCAGAAGCTGTGCAAGCGGCTATTTTGATGCACGACATTGGACATGGCCCATTTTCGCATGTTCTTGAAAATACGTTGGCAAAAGGAATGAAGCATGAAGCCATTTCGCTGATGTTGATGGAGAGAATGAACCGAGATTTGAAAGGACAGTTGAGTTTGGCTATTCAAATTTTTAAGGATGAATATCCGAAAAAGTTCCTGCATCAGCTAATCAGTAGTCAATTGGATATGGATAGGCTTGATTATCTACGTAGGGATAGTTTTTATACAGGGGTTTCTGAGGGTAATATAGGTTCGGCGCGTATCATAAAAATGTTGAATGTGAAAGATGACCATTTGGTTGTAGAGTCGAAAGGTATTTATTCAATTGAAAACTTTTTGATGGCCCGCCGTTTGATGTATTGGCAGGTTTATTTGCATAAAACATCGGTAGCAGCAGAAAAAATGCTGGTTAGTGTTTTACGAAGAGCTAAAGAACTTGCAGAGTCAGGAGTTGAACTTTTTGTTTCTCCAGCATTGCGCTATTTTCTTTATAATTCAATTTCATCAAATGATTTTTATGAAAATCCAAATTGTCTTGAAAATTATATAAAACTTGATGATAATGATATTTGGACAGCTTTGAAAGTTTGGAGTGAGCATTCTGATATGATTTTATCAACTCTTAGTAGGGGCTTGATTGAACGCAGTTTATTTAAAGTCGAAATAGTAAATCATGCCATATCAGACAACGAACGTGAAAATGCTTTGCAAAATATTAGTAATCAGATGAATATATCTGTTCGGGAAGCGGAGTATTTTTATTTTTTCGATTCAATAGGAAAAGATATGTATAGCAAAGAAGACGATAGCATTGAAATTATGTATAAGGACGGCATAACGAAAGATATAGCAGAGGCTTCGGATATGCTAAATATCTCATTATTATCAAAAAAAGTCAAGAAATATTACGTTTGTAGTATTAGGCTGTAATAAAATAGATGAGAAAAAGTTTCTTTTTTGTTCT
Source organism: Bacteroidaceae bacterium (assembly GCA_017472905.1). Taxonomy (GTDB): domain Bacteria; phylum Bacteroidota; class Bacteroidia; order Bacteroidales; family Bacteroidaceae; genus Phocaeicola_A. The sequence continues at coordinate 7,034 of JAFUNW010000015.1, read as the reverse complement.
GATATTAGAAAAAAAAATGCGTAATTTGCATTCTAATAGTGAAAAATGGTTGTAAAACGTGATAATTTTCCTATTGTGCAATTTAGAAATTAATATGTGACCGATAAAATGGAATTTACAGCGAAACAAATAGCAGAATATATTCAAGGGGTTGTTGTTGGTGACGAAAATGCCAAAGTACACACTTTTGCAAAAATAGAGGAAGGAGTTGCTGGAGCAATTTCATTCTTGTCCAATCCCAAATATATGCCTTACATTTATGAAACGCAGTCTAGTATCGTTTTGGTAAATAAGGATTTTGAGCCCGAACAGAAAGTAAATTCTACGTTTATAAAAGTTTAAAATGCTTATGAAAGTTTAGCTAAATTGTTGACTCTGTATGAACAGAGTAAACCGCAGAAAGTTGGGGTTGATTCTTTAGCTTCGGTTGCTTCTACAGCGAAATTAGGTGAAAATGTATATGTGGCTCCTTTTGCAGTGATAGGTGAAAGTGCTATTATTGGAGATAATACGAAGATATATGCTCATGCTGTGATAGGTGAGAATGTGAAACTTGGTGAATCTTGTATTGTTTATCCCAATGTGACAGTATATCATGACTGTAGAATTGGAAATCGAGTGATTCTTCATGCTGGTTCTGTCATTGGTGCGGATGGATTTGGTTTTGCACCATCACTTGACGGATATGAAAAAATTCCTCAAATAGGAAATGTAACAATAGAAGATGATGTTGAAATAGGAGCAAATACGTGTATTGATAGGGCTACTATGGGGTCGACAATTATTCATCGTGGTGTGAAACTAGATAATTTGATACAAGTCGCTCATAATGTAGAAGTAGGTTCTCATACGGTAATGGCTTCGCAGGTAGGCATAGCCGGTAGTGCAAAAATAGGAGAATGGTGTATGTTTGGAGGGCAAGTAGGAGTTGCTGGACATATAACGCTTGGTGACCATTTGAATGTTGGTGCACAAAGTGGAATACCGGGAAATATAAAGGGAAACCAAACAGTTATGGGGTCACCGACTATTGATGCTCGTAATTTTGCGCGCTCTTCGGCTGTGTTTAAGAAATTGCCGGAGATATACACAACGATTAATGCAATGCAGAAAGAATTGAATGAACTGAAAAAACAACTTGGTAATTAAGAAAACAACAGCAAGGCAAGGGGGATTACTTTGTCTTGTTTCTTGTTTTTCAATCTATAAATATAAATGATATTATGTTGAAACAAAAGACACTTGGCGGTAGCTTTTCTCTTTGTGGAAAAGGCTTACACACGGGATTGAATTTAACGGTAACTTTTAATCCTGCGCCAGAGAATCATGGTTATAAAATACAACGTATTGATTTGGAAGGACAGCCGATCATTGAAGCGGTTGCAGAAAATGTAATAGATACGACTCGTGGAACAGTTCTTTCAAAAAATGATGTAAGAGTTAGTACGGTAGAACATGCTTTAGCTGCATTGTATGCTGCAGGAATTGATAACTGTCTAATTCAAGTGAATGGTCCGGAGGTCCCTATATTAGACGGTAGTGCTAAATTTTATGTAGAGAATATTAAACGCGTTGGTATTGAAGAGCAAAATGCAGTAAAAGATTTCTATATCATCAAATCGAAAATAGAATTCAAGGACGAGGAAACTGGTTCTTCGATTATGGTTTTGCCTGATGATAAGTTCAGTTTGAATGTGTTGATTTCTTATGATTCACAGTTCTTGTCAAATCAATTTGCGACACTTGACAATATGGAGGATTTTGCAGAAGAAATAGCATCCAGCCGAACTTTTGTATTTGTTCGTGAAATAGAACCGTTGTTGAATGCCGGTCTTATAAAGGGTGGAGACCTTAATAATGCAATCGTTATTTATGAGCGTCAGATGAATCAAGAGAGTTTTGATAAATTGGCTGATGCGATGAGTGTCCCACATATGGATGCTACAAAATTGGGATATATCAATCATCGTCCATTGGTGCATCCGAATGAACCAGCTCGTCATAAATTATTGGATATCATAGGTGATTTAGCATTAATCGGACGGCCTATTAAAGGTCGTATCATTGCTACTCGTCCAGGACATACAGTTAATAATAAATTTGCTCGTCTTATTCGTAAAGAAATACGCCTGCATGAAATTCAAGCTCCTATTTATAATTGTGATGATGCTCCAATTATGGACGTTAATAGAATACGGGATTTATTACCGCATCGTTATCCATTTCAATTAGTTGATAAAATTATAGAGATTGGTGCAAATTATATTGTAGGTGTGAAGAATGTGACAAGCAATGAGCCATTCTTCCAAGGACATTTCCCACAAGAACCAGTTATGCCTGGTGTTCTTCAAGTTGAGGCTATGGCACAAGTTGGTGGATTGTTGGTTCTTAATTCTGTAGAAGACCCAGATCGTTGGAGTACATATTTTATGAAAATAGATGGGGTAAAGTTTCGTCAGAAAGTAGTTCCGGGAGATACTCTTTTGTTTCGTGTAGAGTTATTAGCTCCGATTCGTAGAGGAATTTCGTCAATGAAAGGATATGTTTTTGTTGGTGAAAAAATAGTATGCGAGGCCGAATTTATGGCTCAAATAGTAAAAAATAAGTAAACGTAAAGTATAGAAAGTATGATTAGCCCATTAGCATATATAAGTCCGGAAGCCAAGATTGGTGAGAATGTAGAAATCGGTCCGTTTTGTTTCATAGACAAGGACGTTGTAATAGGTGACAATAACGTGATTATGCCGAATGTAAATATTCTTAGTGGTTCACGGATAGGGTGTGGTAATCGGATATTTCCGGGGGCAGTTATTGGTGCTATACCACAAGATTTAAAATTTAGAGGAGAAGAGACTACAGCTGAAATTGGCGATAATAATACTATTCGAGAGAATGTAACAATAAATCGTGGTACTGCAGCAAAAGGGAAAACTGTGGTTGGTAGTAATAATCTGTTGATGGAAGGAGTGCATGTTGCTCATGATGCATTTGTAGGCAGTGGATGCATTGTCGGAAATTCAACGAAGTTTGCCGGTGAGATTGTTATTGATGATAATGCAATTATCAGTGCTAGCGTATTGATGCATCAATTCTGTCGGGTTGGTGGATATACCATGATTCAGGGTGGAACTCGATTTAGTAAAGACATTCCTCCTTATATAATAGCAGGGCGTGAGCCAGTTGCATATTGTGGTATCAATATTGTGGGTTTGCGTCGTCGTGGATTCAGTAATGAGTTGATTGAAAATATTCATAATGCTTATCGGATTATTTACCAAAGTGGTAAAAATGTAACGGAAGCTTTAGAACAAATAAAGACAGAAGTTCCCATGAGTCCGGAAATTGAATATATTATTTCGTTTATTTCAGAATCTAAGCGTGGTATCATTCGTTGATAAAACTTATGTGTAACATATGAAAGAAACACTTTAGAAAGTGTTTGGAGACTAAGAGTGGGGGGATAGACTGTTTTTTACAGTTTTATCCTCTTTCTTTTTAAATTTCTATTGGTGTGAATAGGATTTTTCACTACTTTTACAGCGTTTTTTAATGACAAAAGAATATGGTTTATAGATTTACAGTAATCTCTGATGAAGTAGATGACTTTCTTAGAGAAATAAAAATTGATTCTGATGCAACTTTTTATGAGTTACATGAGATTATATTAAAGTCTTGCGGATATTCAAACGATCAAATGACTTCCTTTTTTACCTGTGATGAGAATTGGGAAAAAAAGGTGGAAGTGACGTTGGAGGATATGGGTAGCAGTTCAGAGGAGGACTCTTATATTATGCGTGAGACTCAACTTAGTGAATTGCTTGAAGATGAGAAACAGCACATGTTGTATGTTTTTGATCCATTGGCAGATCGCGTTTTCTTTATTGAACTTTCGGAAATCGTCACCGGAATTGATTTGACAGCTCCTGTTTGTTCGAAGAAGCGTGGAGAAGCTCCAAAGCAAACAATTGATTTTGATGAACTGATGTTGAAAGATACCACAATAGATTTGGATGAGAATTTTTATGGTGATCAAGATTTTGATATGGAAGATTTTGACCCTGATGGCTTTAATATGGGGGATGTAGCTAACTTAGAGGAAAGCGCATCTTATGAACCGAATTATTAAAGTGTATTTAATAAGTTTGTAAAGTTTATAGTTAGAATAGGGAATCAAGAATGTGTAGAGTAAGATTCTTGATTTTCTATTCTTTTTTTTAAAATCCTTTTTTATAAGATGAAGAGATTGCTTGTGTTAATAGGTCCTACGGGAGTCGGAAAGACTGATTTGAGTTTGACTATAGCAGAGAAACTCCAAACAGAAATTATTTCGGCAGATTCAAGGCAAATGTATGCAGATTTGAAAATTGGTACAGCTGCTCCTACTATAGAGCAATTAGCACGAGTGAAACACCATTTTGTAGGAAATCTGCAATTGACTGATTACTATAGTGCAGCCCGTTATGAAGAAGATGTGATGCTTCGGCTTGAAGAGTTGTTTCTTCGGCATGATCAAGTGGTGCTAACAGGAGGTTCTATGATGTATGTCGATGCTGTTTGTAAAGGAATAGATGATATTCCGACTGTGGATGCTGAAACTCGTTCTTTTTTGCTTAGACGTTATGAATCAGAAGGTCTAGAACCTTTGTGTGCAGAATTGAAGTTGCTTGATCCTGAATATTATCGTGTGGTTGATTTGAAGAATTCAAAGCGTGTACTTCATGCTTTGGAAATCTGTTATATGACAGGGAAGACTTATACTTCGTTTCGAACCCGACAACAGAAGAAACGTCCATTTGATATATTGAAAATCGGGCTATCTCGTGAACGAGAAGAACTTTATGCTCGAATTAATCATCGGGTAGATTTGATGATGGCAGATGGATTACTTGAAGAGGCACGTAAAGTCTATCCTTATAAACATCTGAATTCATTGAATACGGTAGGATACAAAGAATTATTTCGTTATTTGGATGGTGAGTGGGAACTAGATTTTGCCGTAGAGAAGATAAAACAGAATTCCCGAATTTATTCTCGAAAACAGATGACTTGGTTTAAACGGGATGAGACCATTAATTGGTTTCATCCTTCACAGGATTCTGAAGTGTTGAATCTGATAGGACTACCTTTGTAGTAAGAAATTGGTTGACACGTTGGGTATATTCTTGGGGATATAGGAAATAGGCATTGGCATGGTCTGTTTCCGGTACAATCCATAATTCTTTCGGATAAGGTTTGGCTGTGTGTAACCGATAAACCATTTCTGTTGGAACAAAATGGTCGCGGTCTCCATGAATAAAGAGCATGGGGCGTGTACATTTGCAGACCTGATTAAGTGCACTAGCCTCAGTAAAACTCCAACCATATTTTATTTTGCAAAGCAGGCTACTGGTGTAGAGCAAGGGGAATTCCGGTAGTTGAAATTGCTTGTTAAGCTCTCCTTTAAATTCTTCCCAGACGCTAGTGTATCCGCAGTCTGCTATAAAATGTCGGACGTATGTTGGTAGTGAATCTCCGGCTAGCATCATGGTGGTGGCTGCTCCCATAGAAATGCCGTGTACAACCATCTCACTTTCCGGTCCGAAAAGTTTGTTGGCTACTTCTATCCATTGTTTTATATCCAATCGGTCATACCATCCCATTTGGATGTGGTTTCCTTCACTTAGTCCGGCGTATCTCAGGTCCGGTAGGAGTACATTGTATCCTAGGTCATGGTTATACATGTATCCGATCATCATCATTCGTATAGCATTATCGGTGTATCCATGTATGATGATGGCTGTTTTTTTCGTTGGAGTAGCCGCTGCTATGTGGTATGCATGCAATCGTGTTATTCCATCGGTTGCCATGATGAACGTATCTCGTAACGCTTGGCATTGGTTCAGACTGTCAATGTATGGTTTTAGGAAAGGATACTTTTCGAACATGAAGTTGTATGAACCTTTCAAATCTTTTCCTCGATTCTTAGGGCAGAGCGCATATTCCAACATAAAGAAACTACCTCCGATAGTAATCAAGAAGCAGATTATAGTCAGAATAAGTGATGTGCGTATGATTGTTTGTTTGATTTTCATCTTTTTATTTTTGCCAAATCTCCCAAGCCGCAATAGCTTGAAGTTTTAACATTTCCAATCCATTTTTGGCGATAGCGCCCTGTTGTATTCCTTTTTGCATGAAGAGTGTTACATCCGGATTGTATATCAAATCAAAAAGTAAGTGGTTCGGTGTCAGTTGTTCGTATGGAATGTTGGGACATTCTTCGGTATGTGGATACATTCCGATAGGAGTACAGTTTACAATGACTTCGTGTTCGGCCATGATTTGTGGAGTCAGTTGTTCGTAACTGATGGCAGTTTCCGATTCATGTCGGGAGACATATTGGTAATCAATCCCCAACAGATTTAGTCCGTGACATACAGCTTTCGAGGCGCCTCCGGTTCCCAATACCAACGCTTTGGTGTGGTGCGGCTTCAATAGTGGCTTTAGGGATTGGGTGAATCCGATTACGTCTGTGTTGTGTCCGATAAGCTCAGTCTTATCGTTGTTTTTTATGATTTTTATCACGTTGACGGCCTTGATGGAGGATGCCTCTATACTTAATTCATCAAGATAGGGGATGATTTTCTCTTTATAAGGAATAGTTACGTTCAATCCTTTCAGTGAAGGATTGCTCTTGAGAATATCTGGAAAATTTTCTATAGTCGGAATTTCGAAATTGAGGTATTCCGCATTGATTCTTTCTTTGCGAAAACGTTCGTTGAAATAGCTTCTTGAGAACGAATGGCCTAAAGGAAAGCCGATAAGTCCGTATTGGTCCATGTTTACAGTTTATTAAAAGTTGGATAAGTCTATTTCTTGGCGATGTAAAGCGTGCAGATACCCAACGTGAGTCGTTTGAATAGAACTTCGCTGAATCCGATGTTTTGAATCGCCTTTTGCATTACTTCGCCTTGTGGAAAAGCTTGAATGCTTTCCGGCAGGTAGGTATAATCACTACTATCTTTAGAGATGAGTTTCCCTATAGTTGGGATAAATGT
>JAFUNW010000181.1 GCA_017472905.1 Bacteroidaceae bacterium | reverse complement strand
TAAACGTCCGCATCACCGAAGCCTCCTCTGCCACGCTGAAAGGCGAAGAGGTTTAACATTCGGACACTACACCCTAATCAAAAACATCCCGACAGACTACGGAACAGCCAAAGACTTCAAAGCTTCCGCAGTCTGTCGGGTGCATTTTATGCTGCATATTTCTTCCACCACGAGACAAAAGCCTCCCGAATCACCTTGTTCATGCGCGAATAGTGCAGATCAATCCAATGACGGGCAACTCCCAACTCCTGGGCCAGCTCTGCCGGAGAAACATTGTAGATGAAACGTTGCTGCCACACATAGCGATCTTTGGGTTTCCAGCCCATTTTTTCGCTGAACCCGATCAAGAAGTCTTCCAGCAGATTGACTGAGTTTCTCATCTCCTCCGCACTCCCCAAAACATCCTCCAACATACTGGATTCGCTTCCCTCGCCAATCAAATCAGACAAATTGAAGAGCAAATCCGGAGTATTATCTTTCTGTTTTTCGGTATATTTGCTGCGCAAAACCAACGGAGCATACTCGTGCCCCTCCTCGGTCGTAAGCAACACTACTTTCAACATTCTTTCCGAATTCTTTTTCATTGATTGATAAAGTTTCTCGTCCAGTTTCATCACCTCCATGATAACTTCATCACTTTTCTTTTCTACATAATAAAGCTCCAACAATCGATGAAACTGATCTACTTCCACCAAATCAACCACCGCCTGACGAAGTATCTCCGGCTGAGACAACAGTTTCAAGCGAACATTGTTCACAGAAACTTCATGCGGACGTGAATAACCCAACGCTTCCATTTCCTCGAATATCTTGTTCGTCAAAACAGTCGCCAACCAGGTAAAGATGGAACTTTCATACTTAAAGCTGTCAAAAGGAGACCAACGCCCTTCATCCCACAAAAATTCATAAGCCATTGTCGCCAACGAATTCGCATCATACTCGACATGGAATATCTTCTGAACCTTGAAGCTCAATCCGCCCAACATCTCAGACAACATTTCATAAAAGAAAAGTGAGGCAAAAGCACTGTTCCCGGACTTCAGCAGTCGAACAATCTCCATCCCTTCCCAACGAATCAGACAAGAGGGCAACAAATCCTTCACGTAGTATTCCAACGTTTCGTTGGCCACATCCCCTATATTTATCCCTTTCTTAGTCAGCTCTTCAGCTATCCAACCCGCTAAAGCCTTCGTCTCAGGAAGCAACCATTTCTTTACACGATTATTCCACTTTCTCATCCTGCCATACTCTACATCCTTTTGCAGATGTACCAATCTCTCCAATTGAGTTCCTCCCCTTTCTTTGCATGCTACGCATCTACAGCCATAGCCTTGCATGCTTACAGCGACATTCATAGTATTATTCCTTTCTTTTATAGTGTTACTAGTTTCGTTTATTGTTTTTCACTTTCTTTTTACCCATCGTCAATACCCAAAGCGCATCTTTGTCGCAACAATTCGCAACAAGGGACAGGTAGCCCCATCCAACTCTACTTGACTTTCCGAAGTCAGCAAAACCAAACACCTAAGAACCGTGTTTTTCATTCCGATTTAGGTTTTTTCTTCAAAATTGCCCGGCCATTTTCTTCAACACAGAAGACGGCACCAACAACCGGCAAGAAAAGGCTTTAGCCCCGGCTACGAATAGGAATTCCCTCCCGAGAACTCTTCTCCTTAGTAAGCGACAACAAATTACTTGATTTTATTCTTATCCGTTCGCCATACCGATCACTCAGTATGTGAAGACGGGAAAAACGCCCGACTCTCCTAGAGAATGGGCCTAACAGATAATAGTTGGGCAACTATGCCCACTCAGATAAAATTAATACTTCACAAATAATTGTTGCAAGAACGCTAGTTTGACTTTGCAAAAATAGAGAAAGGATTTGTCTTTACCAAATAATCGAAGAAAAAAAATCAGAAAATTTCTCTTTTTTTCTGATTGAGAGCCACACTTTAAGCCCTCAAAGGAGAAACAAATTTGTTGAAAGTTGCACTCTAAAATCTGCCGTGCAGCAGAGTTCGGTTTGCTGGGCAGCAAAAGTTCGTCTGCTGCACGGCAAAAATTGCTCCGCCGTGCAGCAGATTTTCGTGAGCAAGCCGCACTTTTCAACATGCAATTCGAGGATACGAAACTGCAAGCAAAAATAAACAACCAGACAGCCCGATTGTTATATATTCAACATGCAGGCATTGTTTGCCTACACCTTATTATATATATAACAAAAGAAAAAGGATTATGAAATTAAGTAATTTATTGGTAAGCCTCTCCGCCATCGGAAGCGGAACTTTGCCAACCGTAGCTTGTACGGGCATTTCATTGACAGCCAAAGATGGGAGTTACATCCAAGCCCGCACCATCGAATGGGCCGGCAGCGCATTAAACAGCGAGTACGTAATCATTCCACGAGAAAAGGAATTCATTTCATACACTCCACACGGGCAGAACGGGCTGGAATTCAAAGCCAAATATGGAGCCATCGGGCTATCCGTTGAACAAAAGGAGTTCATTGTGGACGGCATCAATGAAGTCGGTCTCTCTGCCGGACTCTTCTATTTCCCACGCTACGGCGAATATGTAGAATACGATGAATCGAAAAACGCCGAAACATTAGCCGACCTGCAAGTTGTACCTTGGATATTGACCCAATTCTCCAGCATCGATGAAGTCAAAGCAGCCATTAAGCAAGTCCGAATTGTTTCTTTAGACCCGGAAATTGCTTCAACCGTACATTGGAGAATCGGTGAGCCCAACGGGAGACAAGTCGTGTTGGAAATCGTTGACGGAATCCCCTGTTTCTATGAGAACGAAGTGGGGGTATTGACCAACTCCCCCGGCTTCATGTGGCACATTGCCAATCTCAACAACTACATAAACCTCTTCCCCGGAAATGCTCCGGAGCAGAAATTAGGGAATGTAGAACTACACTATTTCGGCGGAAGTTCCGGAATGTTAGGACTGCCCGGCGACTTCACTCCTCCCTCACGCTTCATACGCGCCGCTTTCTTCAGAGCCACAGCTCCCAAACAGCACACAGCTTTTGACACCGTGATACAATCGTTCCACCTACTTAATAATTTTGACGTACCCATCGGGGTGGAACATGCCCGGGGAGAAGCACCGGACATACCCAGCGCCACACAATGGACCATATCAATAGACTTGACACACCGCACTATCTACTACAAAACCGCCTATAACAATCATATCCGATCCATCGAGTTAGGAAGTGTAGATTTCAGCAAAGTCGCCTATCAGTCGCACCCTTTGGATAAAGTCAAGCAACAGCCGATAGAGCGAATTGCTATTCAATAGCAGGCTGTTAAATATCCCTAACAGAAACCTGCTGATTGTAGAATAATTTGTTATTTTGCAGGAAATTTAGGTGTAAAGTATCCAATAATTTCCGATGAGCAAGATAACAATCAAGGAATGCCCATTATGCGGCGGAAAGGAGTTCACTCCTCATCTGACTTGTACGGACCACTATGCCAGTGGCGAGCGTTTCGAACTTTGGCATTGTGATGCATGTGGCTTTCTATTCACCCAAGATGCTCCATCGGAAAGCGAAATTGGCCGGTATTACGATACACCCGATTACATTTCTCACAGCAACACGCGCAAAGGAGTAATGAATCGGGTTTATCATGTTGCGCGCCGCTTTCAACTGAATAGGAAAGCACATCTGATAGAACGCGAATCGGGTCTTCGCAAGGGATGTCTATTGGACATCGGAACGGGAACCGGCTATTTCCCCGCCACCATGCAGCAAAGAGGATGGAAGGTCGAAGCCATAGAGAAAAGCGCCGATGCCCGGGAGTTTGCTGATCGGGAATTTGGATTGAAAGTGCGACCGGACGGAACGCTGAACAGCTTGGACAGCCAAGCATTCCACGTCATCACCCTTTGGCACGTCATGGAACACTTGAACGACTTGAACAAACTATGGAAGGAGTTGTACCGACTGCTAAACGAAAACGGCGTGTTGATTGTAGCCGTACCCAATCATCAGTCATACGATGCAGCCCGATACGAATCGACCTGGGCGGCCTACGATGTTCCGCGCCACCTATGGCACTTCACCCCCGCAACCATACGCGCCTTGGGAGAAAAGCATCGATTCCGCCTTTGCAACTCTTACCGGATGCCGCTGGATGCATTCTACGTATCCATGTTAAGCGAGAAGTATCAAGGCAAAAAACATTCTTTCATTCGAGGGGGATGGGCCGGAAGCCTGGCCTATCTGAATGCGTTAGGAAACAAAGAGCGATCCAGTTCACTGATCTACGTTTTCCGCAAACAGACAGTCTCCGATTGATAATGTTTACACCCTATCGGGGTTCTCCCCAAAAGTATTGCAAACGTATCCCTAATAGAAAACAGCTATAAGAAAGTCAGACTCCCATGAAGAAGAAACCCCTCATAGATTTTCAATTCATCAGTTCTTCGGTCAGCACTACATTAGTGTTGCTACTCTTGGGATTGGTAGTCTTCTTGGTGTTGTCGGCCGACAATCTGTCGGTTTATGTACGCGAAAACATCAACCTCTCAGTCTTACTGAGCGATGACATGACTCCAAAGAAAACAACGCGTTTCACACAGCAACTAGAGAAAAAGCCCTATATAAAATCGTTTGCCTACATTTCAAAAGAAGATGCCCTACGGGAAGAAACCGAAGCGTTGGGAACAAATCCCGAAGACTTCATCGGCCACAACCCGTTCACAGCCTCAGTGGAAATCAAGCTGAAAGCCGAATACGCAAACTCGGACAGCATTGCCCGAATAGAGCGTGAAATAAAAGGGATGGGAGGAGTCATGGAAGTGGCCTATCCGGGCGACTTAATTGATGCAGTAAACGAAAATGTGCGCAAAATAAGTCTGATTTTGTTCGCATTGGCAACACTGTTGACAGTCATTTCATTTGCATTGATAAACAATACCATCCGATTGACCATCTATGCCAACCGGTTCTTGATTCACACCATGAAATTGGTTGGGGCCGACTGGAGTTTTATCCGCCGTCCTTTTCTGATACGCAGCCTGTGGATTGGTCTGATATCGGGCATCTGTGCAGGAGGAATACTCACCGCAGCGGCCTATGGATTGGTAAACTATGAGCCGGAGTTGATTCATATCGTTACTCCGCATACCATGCTCATTGTCGCCCACTGCGTATTGCTTTGCGGCTTATTTATCACGCTGACGTGCGCCTACATTTCATGCAGCCGTTACCTGAAGATGAAAGCCGCAACACTTTATTATATATAGAAGAATATGGAGATAAAAGGAGATAAAAGGGAGATAAAGGGAGATAAAAGGGAGATAAAAGGAGAAGTTTCCTTGAGCGTAGCGAAAAAAGGGAGATAGATGGAGAAAATTGAGCTTGCGAAACTTATTGAATTTTAAAAAAGAACGAACTATAACATACTGATTGAGAAAAATATGAGTAACAACCGAAATTTTGCTTTTGAGAAAAAGAATTTTATCCTTCTGGCCATTGGAATGGCCATTGTTATCCTCGGTTTCATCCTTATGACCGGCCCAAGCTCCAGTCAAACATATTTTGAACCGGACATATTCAGTGTACGCCGCATAAAAGTAGCACCGGCAATCTGTTTCTTTGGCTTTATCTTTATGATTTACGGCATCATGCACCGGCCCAAAAACAAGGAAAAACAATAATCGTATTTAAAAGAATGCGTTTGTTCAGGCGTTTAAAACCAAATAGGAAATGGGTATATTTGAAACAATCGTTATTGCCATAGTAGAGGGACTGACAGAGTTCTTACCGGTCTCTTCTACCGGACACATGATCATTGCGCAACACGTGTTGGGCGTAGAAAGTACCGAATTCGTAAAAGCATTTACGTTCATCATCCAGTTCGGCGCCATTCTGTCCGTAGTTATATTATATTGGAAACGTTTTTTCCAACTGAATCATTCGGCCCCTCCTCAAGGAAGCACATCCATCGGTCGTTTTTTACATAAATTCGATTTCTATTGGAAATTATTCATCGCTTTCATTCCGGCCGCTGTATTCGGTTTGCTCTTCAGCGATGCCATAGACGCCATGCTTGAACGGGTAGAAGTCGTAGCCGTAATGCTGGTAATAGGGGGTATCTTCATGCTCTATTGTGACAAAATATTCGGAGCCGGTAACGAACAGACCAAACTGACGGGAAAGCGTGCGTTCATGGTGGGATTATACCAATGTATCTCCATGATTCCGGGAGTATCGCGCTCGATGGCTACAATTGTAGGAGGTATGTCGCAAGGACTGACGCGTAAAGCCGCAGCAGAGTTCTCTTTCTTTTTGGCTGTACCCACCATGTTTGGTGCTACGCTGTACAAAATGTACAAACTATTGAGCGAAGGAGGAACGGAATTGATAATGAACAACCTGACTACACTCGTCATCGGAAACATCGTGGCTTTCATCGTTGCTCTTTTGGCTATTAAATTCTTTATCAGTTTCGTAACAAGACATGGATTCAAGGCTTTCGGCTGGTATCGCATCGTTGTAGGCGGAATTATTCTGGTCATGCTGCTTGCCGGCCAAAACCTAACAATCGGATAAGCAAATGAATTTCAAGGAAGGAGAAGTTTTATGCTTAAACAAGCCATTGGGATGGACCTCGTTTGCCGTAGTCGGACGAGTACGCTACCACATCTGTCGTAAACTGAAAGTAAAGAAACTGAAAGTAGGACACGCCGGGACTCTGGACCCCTTGGCCACCGGTATCATGATTGTTTGCACGGGAAAAGCAACCAAACGCATCGAAGAATTTCAATATCACACAAAAGAATATGTAGCAACCTTGAAATTGGGAGCAACAACTCCTTCTTTCGATTTGGAAAAGGAAATCGATGCCACCTATCCGACAGAACACATTACCCGCGAAATGATAGAGGATACTTTGCGCTCTTTTGTCGGGACTATCGAGCAGGTTCCCCCTGCATTCTCTGCATGTAAAGTCGATGGGAAACGGGCTTACGATCTGGCGCGAAAAGGAGAAGAAGTTACATTGAAAGCCAAGACATTGGTTATTGACGAAATAGAATTGATGGCATGCAATCTCGACCAACAAGAGATTACCATACGGGTTGTTTGCAGTAAAGGCACTTACATTCGTGCTTTAGCCCGCGATATAGGACAAGCGTTGAAAAGCGGAGCACACTTGACCGCTCTTTGTCGCACCCGAGTCGGAAATGTTTGCCTCAAAGACTGCTTGGACTTGGAGTCTTTCCCGGAATGGTTGGACAGCCGGGAAATTACCGGAGAAGAAGAGATAAACGAACAACCTACCAAACTTTAATAATCAGAAAACCAAATAGAAACAAGATATGAAACTATCACAATTCAAATTCAAACTCCCGGAAGAACAAATAGCCCTGCATCCGGCTACTCATCGCGATGAATCGCGTTTGATGGTAGTTAATAAGAAAAACGGAACGATTGAACATCGTATTTTCAAAGACATCTTGGAATATTTCGAAGAGAAAGACGTCTTCGTCTTCAACGATACACGCGTATTCCCCGCACGTCTTTACGGAAACAAGGAGAAGACAGGAGCACGCATTGAAGTGTTTCTTCTTCGCGAACTCAATGAAGAGTTCCGCTTGTGGGATGTTTTGGTAGATCCGGCCCGTAAAATACGTATTGGAAACAAACTTTATTTTGGCGAAGACGATTCTATGGTTGCTGAAGTAATTGATAACACTACTTCTCGCGGACGAACTTTACGATTCCTCTACGATGGTCCCCACGAAGAATTCAAGCAAGCGCTATATGCCTTAGGAGAACCACCTTTGCCAACCTTCATCAACCGTCCGGTGGAAGAAGATGATGCAGAGCGTTTTCAAACCATCTTTGCACGCAACGAAGGAGCCGTTACAGCCCCGACAGCCGGGCTCCATTTCAGCCGTGAATTGATGAAACGAATGGAAATAAAAGGAATAGATCGGGCATTTATCACCCTACACGCCGGATTGGGTAATTTCCGCGATATAGATGTAGAAGACCTAACCAAACATAAAACCGACAGCGAACAGATGTTTGTGGAGCGTGAAGCCTGTCTATGTGTAAATGAAGCTAAAAAAAGTGGTCATGAAGTTTGCGCTATCGGAACAACAACCCTACGTGCTTTGGAAACTGCAGCCGGAACTGATGGTAATCTGAAAGAGTTTGAGGGATGGACCAACAAATTCATCTTCCCCCCTTATGACTTCAGTGTACCGACAAGTATGGTTTCAAACTTCCACCTTCCTTACTCTACCCTCTTGATGATGGTTGCTGCTTTCGGTGGATACGACCTTATTATGGAGGCTTATCAAATGGCATTGAAAGAAGGATACCGTTTCGGTACCTATGGAGATGCGATGTTAGTAATCAACAAATAACAACAATATGATTACCTATCAGACAGAAGGCACTCGAATGCCGGACATCAAAAAACGCATACTCACTTCCTGGATAAAAGATGTTGCAGCCGAATATGGCAAGAAAGTAGGCGAAATAGCTTACATCTTCTGCAACGATGAAAAAATATTGGAAGTAAACCGCGAATACCTACAGCATGATTACTATACGGACATCATCACCTTCGATTATACAGAAAAAGACCGTATCGGCGGCGATATTTTCATCAGCCTGGACACTGTAAAGAGCAATGCCGAGAAGTTTGAGCAAGCATACGAACGAGAACTTCATCGAGTAATCATTCATGGCATTCTACATTTGTGCGGTATCTCGGATAAAGAGCCGGGAGAACGGGAAATCATGGAAGCCGCTGAGGAAAAAGCGTTGAAGCAATTAAGTAAAACTAAAGTTTAAATGCATCAATATGGCGCACAATGTATTTCTCTCCTTAGGAAGCAATCTGGGCAATAAAGAGGAAAACCTTCGTTCCGCCATACAACTCATAGAGAAGCAGATTGGACGGATTGTAGTTCAATCTGCTTTTTACGTATCCGATCCTTGGGGATTCAACTCCCCAAACTCTTTCGCAAATTGTGTCATCCGCATAGATACGCCCCTATCACCATTCAAAGTCTTGACTTTGACCCAAAACATAGAAAAAGAAATGGGACGTACACACAAAAGCACAAATGGCATCTACTGTGACCGCATCATTGACATAGACATCCTTCTATACGATGACATACAATTGCAAACTACAGAACTGACCATTCCACACCCATTGATGCACCTGCGCGACTTCGTCATGACTCCGCTCAAAGAAATCGCTCCGGAAATAGCTCAACGTTTTCAACCTTAAATGGAATGAATGGAATCGCATGGCGGAAAGTCATACTGATTTTCATTGTAACTTTGTGCCGAATATCAGAAGTCGGACCTATAAAAAGCACAAACACTATGCAAACCCATTCATTCATTTCAGAAATTGCAAGAGCAGACAACCGCTCTATCCTCCCACTTATAGAGACACTGATCCAAAAAGATTGCTTTATCAGAAGCATCGATAACATCGATCATATTACCCATATCATAGCCCTTGACGAGGAGTTGCTTTTACTCAAAATCGATAGTGAAAGTGATGGCGATTGGTTGGCAGACGAAGAATGTTACGGAGATGAAGTGCCTCTCTATTTCTCAGAAAAAACACACAAGGATTCTCCCCTATATTCCATAACAGAAGCTATCCGTTTTGTGTCTTTTATAAACATGACGCGAAAAAACAACCAACAGAGCCATTTCCAAAAGATTCATGCACTATACCTTACCGGTTGCCATCTAATCAACGCTGAAGACATGACTGAAATATGGAAAGACATGAACACATCCGTATTCTACGATTTGAACAATCTGAAAGAGCTACATCTACCCAACAAAGATAACGGACACGATGCAGCACAAGCCATCTTAGAAAGGCTCAAATCAGCAAGCACAATCCAAATGGATTGTTATCTATACGACACATTCAACTACAACAATACAAGAGACGATGACTTTATAGAGGACTTTAGATTACCGTTCGAAGAGGAGTTGGACGAATCAGAAGATGACGAACCGGGAAACGAAGATTCAGATACCACAAACGACTTCCTATCAGAAGACTTCCCATTTCTTCCCTTCGAAGATGAGGAAGAAGAAAATCTGATTGAAACAGCAATACATACAGAAGAAAATGGAGAAAACGTAATGGAGGAAATCAACGGTATGACCGGATTAGCTGAAGTAAAAGCTAAAATAAGAGATTTCAAGAATCTGACTCTCTTCAACAGAAAACTTGAAAATCTAGGTTGCCCGATACATAAAATATCGACCCATGCCATATTCAAAGGAAATCCGGGTACAGGAAAAACCACTGTTGCCAAAAAGTGGGGAGCATTGCTTAAACAATTGGGATACCTATCCAAAGGACATGTGGTATATTGCGACCGTTCCTTATTCATCGGGAAACATTATGGAGACGAAGAAAAACGCACACGAGAAGCTCTCGAAAAAGCTGCAGGTGGAGTTCTTTTCATTGACGAAGCCTACACTTTGGCCCCCAAAGATACTCGCGACCCCGGCATTCATGTATTAGAAACACTGCTGAATGTTTTGGCTGATGAGAAACAAAGAGACATCTGCATCATTCTGGCCGGATACGAAGAACCGATGAACGAATTGATAACTTCCAATCCGGGAATCAAATCCAGATTTCCACAACAAAACATCTTCCATTTCGAGGATTTCTCACCGGAAGAACTCATGCAGATTGCAACAACACGTCTTGAGCAAAAGAGATACACCCTCTCGGCTCCCGCCATGCAAAAATTACGCTATATGTTGGAAGAAATATGCGCACAGAAAGACGCCTCATACGGCAACGCACGCTTTGTCTGCAATTGTCTGGAGTCCATTTATCTAAAACATGCAACCCGATGTATCGAAGAAAACGATGAAGATCTTTTCACCATCCAGGAAAAAGACATTCCGGAAATGGAACAACCCAAGAAAAACAACGGAAGAAGAATCGGCTTCAAATAACAAAAAAGATAAAGCCGCCTTCGTTACTCATTGAAGGCGGCTTCATCAGTCGTCGAAGGCGGCTCCATTCATTATCGAAGCCGCTTTCATTTTTTATTGGTTCAACAGGCTGTGCCTGCGATAACTCCTTTTACAAATTACTTTCCGTTCTTTTTAAACTTGTAAACTACAAACGTATAAGGTGCAATCTGTGTATCCAAGACCTTACCGTCAATATTCACACTTGTTTCTTTCGGAAGAATGTTGTTCGGATTATCTACCGTATTATCTTCCAGAATGTTGTTAGAAGAGAAAGTAATACATTTACCATCAGTCAGAGTGGTAGC
>JAFUNW010000180.1 GCA_017472905.1 Bacteroidaceae bacterium | reverse complement strand
CACAAGCCGATGGCGGACGCAAACGCATGTTGCAACTAGGCGAACAAGGTGCTCCCATGCACGAACGCATCTTTACACCCGAAGAAGCCATGCGTCCGCAGTTCGTAAACCTATATCGCTGTACACAAGTATTGATTGAAGATGTTACATTCCTAAACTCGCCTTTCTGGACACTGCATCCACTCATGTGCGAAAGTCTCATCGTACGCGGAGTTACCATCGAAAACGATGGACCGAACGGAGACGGTTGCGATCCGGAATCGTGCAAAAACGTACTGATAGAAAACTGTATATTCAATACCGGAGACGACTGCATCGCCATCAAATCGGGCCGCAACAACGATGGACGTAAATGGAATATTCCCAGCGAAAACATCATCGTAAGAGGATGTACCATGAAAAACGGACACGGAGGAGTCGTTATCGGAAGCGAAATCTCGGGAGGATACAAAGGACTCTACGTAGAAGACTGCTACATGGACAGTCCACACCTCGACCGAGTAATCCGCATCAAAACCAGCACTTGCCGAGGAGGAACCATCGAGGACGTATTCGTTCGCAACGTTGAAGTCGGCGTATGCCGCGAAGCCGTATTGCGCATCAACCTCAAATACGAATCCAAAGAAGAGTGTGAACGCGGATACATCCCTACTGTACGCAACGTGTGGATGAACAATGTTCGTTCCAACGGAAGCAAATACGGTGTTCTGCTCATCGGCTTGGACGACAGCGAGAACATTTACGACATCCACGTCAGCAATTGCACCTTTAACAACGTGACACACGGCGGAGAAAACATATCCGGACTCACCCGAGACGTCCACATCAAAGATTGCAAGGTAACTCAAGCTCCGAAGAAAAGCAAAAAGAAAAAATAACAGCTGATAAAAACTAAAAAACACAGCTAAACACTAAGTTACGCGTTCCAATTCCTGAAACCGTGAAAAAGTGTAAAAATATGCAAGCCATATCATTAAAAAGTATCATCTTTGCATTATGAATTGGATTGAGGAAGTTACCATATTGGATTTAATCATAAAAGGCTTCATCGTGGGGGTTGTAGTTTCGGCTCCTTTAGGACCTGTCGGAGTGCTCTGTATCCAACGCACACTGAACAAAGGACGGTGGTACGGATTCGTCACCGGATTAGGAGCCACATTAAGCGACCTTGTCTACGCGCTCATCACCGGATACGGCATGACATTCGTAGTCGACTTTATCGAAAACCCACAAAACATGTTCTATCTCCAGTTTTTGGGGAGCATCATGCTGTTGGTTTTCGGTATTTACACATTCCGAAGCAATCCCGTTCAAAGCATTCGCCCCGTTTCGGGCAACAAAGGAACGTTGGTTCACAATTTTGTGACAGCCTTTTTCGTCACATTCTCCAATCCTCTCATTATTTTCCTCTTTATCGGTCTGTTCGCCCGTTTCTCGTTCGTGTTGCCCGAAGTCGAACTGTATGAACAATCGTTCGGCTATTTAGGCATCATTGGCGGAGCCATTACTTGGTGGTTTCTAATAACCTATCTCGTGAACAAACTGCGCACTCGCTTCGACCTGCGCGGCATTTGGATATTGAATCGCATCATCGGTGTAATAGTTATGATCGTAGCCTTGGTTGGAGTGATACTGACCATAACGGGAAAATCCATTTACTGACAAGACAATCTTAAATAACACTTAGTTATGTTTGTAGCAAAACAGCTGAAAGAAACAAATATAGCCGAATACTTGCTGTATATGTGGCAAGTCGAAGACATGATTCGCGCAAACGGTCTCGACATAGACCGGATAAAAGAAACGCTGATAGCATCGGCACATCTTGCTCCCGAACAAGAAAAAGAACTAGTCGAATGGTATGAAAACCTCATCGACATGATGCGAATCGAAGGAACAACAGAACGCGGACACTTGCAAATAAACAAAAACATCATAACTCTGCTCACCGACTTGCACTTGCAACTATTGCGTTCACCCAAGCAACCTTTTTACAGCGCGGCCTATTACAAAGCTCTCCCGTTTATCGTGGAACTAAGAACCCAAGGAAATAATCGGGAGCTACCGGAATTGGAGAATTGTTTCGATGCACTCTACGGTGTGTGGCTACTGAAACTTCAAAAACGCGAAATCAGCGAAGGAACATTGCAGGCAACAAATGCCATCAGCCGATTGCTGGCTCTATTAAGTGACTGTTATAAAAAAGACAAAGCCGGCCAATTGGAGTTGGAATAAGAATACATAGCAAAAAATAAGTTTCAAATAACAAAATAAGGAATCGTGATGAAAAATATATTGATAACCGGAGCCAACGGACAGTTGGGAAACGAGATGAGGGTGCTGGCTGAAAAACACCCTGCATATACCTACTTCTTTACGGACGTAGAAGAACTGGATATCTGCAACGAAAAAGCTGTAATGGAGTTCGTGCAAACCAACGAAATAGACTGCATCGTCAATTGCGCAGCATACACAGCAGTAGACAAAGCCGAAGAATGCATAGACCTGTGTGACAAGCTCAACCACTTGGCTCCCGGATATTTGGCTAAAGCTGCCGCAACGCGACAAGCTGCTTTGATACAAATTTCTACCGATTATGTTTTCAACGGAACCAACCATCTCCCCTATCGCGAAACAGAGCCAACATGTCCTGCCTCAGTCTACGGACGCACCAAACTGGCCGGCGAAGAAGAAGCTGCGCGTTTCTGCGAACGTACCATGATTATCCGAACTGCATGGCTCTACTCTACTTTCGGGAACAACTTTGTGAAAACAATGCTCCGATTGGGAAAAGAACGGGAAACATTGGGCGTCATATTCGACCAAATCGGTACACCGACTTATGCCCGCGACTTGGCTCAAGCCATTTATGCTGCCATAGAAAAAGGAATCGTACCGGGAATCTACCATTTCAGCAACGAAGGAGTCTGCTCATGGTACGACTTTACGAAAGCAATTCATCGCATTGCCGGAATCACAACCTGCAAAGTTTTACCCTTGCATACCCAAGATTATCCAACAGCTGCCGCACGACCCAATTACTCTGTGTTAGACAAAACGAAAATCAAAGAAACCTACAAACTTGAAATCCCTCATTGGGAAGAGAGTCTACGGAAATGCATGGAACAACTGTCTGTCTGAACAAGCCAACACACTTCCAAGCAATCCGTCCTTTAAAATAAAACTATATGACTGAAATAGAAAGAAGAAGAACCCTTGCAATCATTGCACACCCGGATGCGGGAAAAACATCGCTAACCGAAAAACTCCTATTGTTCGGAGGACAAATACAAGTGGCCGGCGCTGTAAAAAGCAATAAAATCAAAAAAACAGCGACCTCCGATTGGATGGACATCGAAAAGCAACGCGGAATCTCCGTTACGACCTCCGTCATGGAGTTTGACTACCGCGATTACAAAATAAACATCCTCGACACACCCGGACACCAGGATTTTGCAGAAGATACCTACCGCACATTGACGGCTGTAGATTCGGTTATCATTGTAGTGGACGGCGCAAAAGGTGTAGAAACACAGACACGCAAACTTATGGAGGTCTGCCGAATGCGCAACACGCCGGTCATCATCTTTGTAAACAAGATGGACCGAGAAGCGAAGGACCCATTCGACCTGCTGGACGAGCTGGAAGAAGAACTCTCCATCCATGTACGTCCATTGACGTGGCCTATTGAAAGCGGAGTCCGCTTCAAAGGTGTTTATAACCTCTATGAACACAACCTCAACCTGTTTCAGCCATCGAAACAAGTCGTTACGGAAAAAGTATCCGTAGACATCCATACAGAAGAGCTCGACAAACAAATCGGAAGCGAACTTGCAAGCAAACTTCGCGATGAATTGGAGCTACTCGAAGGGGTTTATCCGGAATTTGAAGTGGAAGAATATTTGAAAGGGGCATTGGCTCCCGTTTTCTTCGGTTCGGCACTGAACAATTTCGGAGTGGAAGAATTGCTAAACACATTTGTGGAAATAGCTCCCAGTCCACGTTCAACAAAGACTGAAGAGCGCGAAGTAAAACCGGAAGAAGAGAAATTCACCGGATTCATCTTCAAAATTACGGCAAACATCGACCCCAACCACCGCTCATGTATTGCATTCTGCAAAGTTTGCTCGGGAAAATTCTCGCGCAATACACCTTATTACCATGTGCGTCACGGAAAAACGATGCGTTTCTCCAGTCCGACACAATTCATGGCTCAACGTAAAACTACGGTGGACGAAGCTTGGGCCGGAGACATCATCGGTCTGCCGGACAACGGTACCTTTAAAATCGGAGATACGCTGACCGAAGGAGAGAAACTACACTTCAGAGGCATCCCCAGCTTCTCGCCGGAAATGTTCAAGTACATAGAGAATGCCGACCCCATGAAACAAAAACAATTGGCCAAAGGTATCGACCAATTAATGGACGAAGGCGTAGCCCAGCTGTTTGTGAATCAATTCAACGGACGTAAACTTATCGGTACGGTGGGCCAACTTCAGTTTGAAGTAATCCAATATCGTTTGGAGAACGAATACAACGCTCAATGCCGGTGGGAACCCATCAGCCTTTACAAAGCCTGTTGGATAGAAAGCGATGACCCGGCAGAACTGGAAGCCTTCAAAAAACGTAAATACCAATACATGGCCAAAGATCGTGACGGACGTGACGTATTCCTTGCCGACAGCGGATACGTTCTACAGATGGCACAAAATGATTTCGAACACATACGTTTCCATTTCACCAGCGAATTT
>JAFUNW010000179.1 GCA_017472905.1 Bacteroidaceae bacterium | reverse complement strand
ATCATCCGGATAGCCTGCGTGCTTTTCAAAACGAACATTTGGTATACCAACATTGGTATACTAAAAAAGAATTGGATAGCTTAGGCTGGAAAATATATTACCCTCCGTTGGAGATAGAGTAACATATTAAGAATTATTAGAGAAGATAATAAAAAGATAAGTAGAAATATGACCGAAATAAGTATCGATACGTTTACTTGAGCCTATAATGCTTGGAAGTTTTTACTTGTTCAAGATTTTTTCCAATATTATTCTGTTTAAGGTATCAGTGTGTCCCGCATGTTTTCCGTTTATTAGGATGTGTAATCCTTTGCCTTGATGGTATCGGTTGCCGTATCGGTCCCAGAAGATGGTAAGTCGATGGTTGTGATAATTGATGTTGTCGAGGCAGAACCATTCCCATTCGTTCTCCGGTAATAGCGGGTTGACTTCAATTGTTTGATCTGCTCGTGGGCGCAGTCCGATGAGTCCGGTAATCAGGAGGTCGTTGAACGTAGAGTGGTTGTAATATTTGCTTCGTTCTTGATCTCCTTTGAGCCAATAGCCGGTTGTTTCGTCCAAATATTCTCCGATATAGGGTATTCCCCTATGCGATTGGCATTGGGCATATCGTTTGAAATGGAGGAAATAGATACTATCCCGGAGTGTACCTTGTGCATTATAGTTGTTTATGAAATTGGCCATTGCCGTGAGTGTTTGAGCTGTGGCAAAGGGCCATACAGCACCGTCCCATTCACACTTTCCTACACCGTGTGTGCGAAAGTCAGGATGCCTGCGTTCGGCTGTAGTTAGTCCGTAGGGAGCTAAGAATCCTTTCTTTGAATAAGTTTCTTTCCAAGCTTCTTCATAGATGGGGTGATTGTCGGGAAGATTGAAGTACCAAGGGAGATATCCGATGGCTTCACGTACATTGGCGAGGGAGTCTTCGCGGAGCGTTTCAAAGAAGCAATGTTCGGTATTCCATAGTTTGTCTTGAATTAACTTCTTTAGAGTGTCTGCTTTTTGCCGGTAAAGATGTGCTTCCTTTTCTTTCCCGGCTAAAAGACAGAGTTGCTCAAGGGCCTTGGCATTTCCGTACATGTAACTGTTGATGCTGGGACGGGCGTATTGTTTGCCTCTGCCTCCACTGATGGATTCTTCCATTCCGTCTTGTACATCGGCTTGCCAATAAAGTCCGGAAGGAAGTCTGTGTGAGCTTTCCCAACGGCCGTATTCTTCTATTAGGTCCGGTAGCATGTCCAATAAGAATGCTTTGTTATCTTCTACGAGAAATCTGGCCCATAGTGCATCAATATTCCATGAACTGAATTTCATCATTTTTTCCATTGGTTTTCCATCGTTTCCTCGATACCAAGTGTGGATGATCTGGTCGAGGTAATGTTTTTGGTGTAGCCATCGACTTTCGTAAATATGGTGTCCCAAAGCGCAGGAGATAAGGTTGTATTTGTCAGCATACGAGCGGTTGACAAGGAATTCAGTCATGGCATATCCCACAGGTGTCTCTTTGATGTGTTTGCGTAGAGTCCACCAACGGTAGTAAAAGAGTTCTTCGATACTTTTGTCCGGACATTCGAACAATGGGATGTTTGCCTGCATCCATTCGGCTGCTTGTGCATTGGGAATGGCTTGCACGATATTCTCCTTTTCCATTCGATTGAATTTCTCCACGTAGTGTCTGAAATCGTTGAATTGAAGTAGCGAGGCGGCTGTCGCAGAGTCTGTGTCGGCAGTCTGAAAGTTTGCGATGCGATAACTGCATAGAGGCTCTTTCTCTCCGGCTTGTGGCAACGTACCATACCAATCGGCCGGAGTGTCAATTGTGGGATGTGTTCGGGGTGTTCCGGTTCGGAACAAGATTCGTTCAATACTTTCAACCGGAGCGAAAAACATGCGTTGTCCGGCTTTTCGGCCGTTGATATAGACCTCTATCATGCGTTTTTTTACTGAAAGACGAGCTTCGATACGGTAGTTTTCTCCGGCTTGATAACTCTTCAGATTTTTGAAGCGCGCACCGGCTTTCAGACGGAAGAGACCTTCGGTAGTCAGTTCAAGGCGGGAACAAGCCGTTCCGTTTTCATCCAAAAATTCAATGTGAAGTGTTCCGCAGGAGTCTTGTCCGGCCATGAGGTTGAATGCTACAGACAATTCTTTGGTCGGAGGAATCTTGCGTTCGATGCGTGCGTAGTCGAAGCGGTCTTGGTCCTCCATGACCAACCATTCGTTCTCCAAACGTACCGGAGCCTCCAATAACGAATAGATGTTCCATTCCTTAAGTTCCGTCAAGGAGTGGCAAGAAGAGAAATTATCTTGGGCATGTGCTGTAGCTTGCAATCTGACCGGTACGGGGATGTGGGATACCCACATGTCTTCTTTGTTCATGCTGTATGTTATCCAGAAGTCTCCGTCCGGTGGCGTACCGTTCCCCTCTTGTATACCTCGAACATACTGTGGGCCGTATGATTTATAGTTGCCTCCGTATCTCATCGGGGTAATTTCTCCATGTACCAGATTCAAGGTTGTATATTCCAGTCCATCGGAACTTAGCGAGATAGCCAATGGCCAGCGATATTCTGAGGGGTTATAAACAGTAGCGTAGCTTCCATCGCTCAATCGCTGTCCCCAAATCTTGGCATTGCTGTTTACGAATCCTTCAGCTCGCTCTATGGGTTCATCCCAATGCTTGCCCCCATTGTTGCTGATTGAAGTCAATGCATGTTTCCATAAAGCGACAATGCGTCCGTCCGGCAGTGTATAGTCGCAATAGGCTTTATAAGGTTTGTTTAATGGGATTATCGGGTCGTTGCGATCGGCCTCTTCTACCCAACTCATGCGTTGACGTGGATTGGCAAGCAGTTCGCGACATGCCTTGACGAAAGCTTTGTCTTTGCTGCGCTCGAAATAAGGATATTCGATATTCTTTTCATGGAATTGATGGTTGTAATAGATGAAATGGATGGGGCCGAATGAACCATCGGCATGGATGCGGCGAACAACTCGGCCAATGCCGTTCCCATCGTTGGGGTCGTCTTTCCTGTCAAGCGCAATTCCATAATTTCCCAAAGCCAGCAAAACTCCCTCTTTGGAGATGTAGAATCCGGAACGTTGGTGCATAACTGCTTCCAGATTTTTAGCCGGAGCATATCCTTCTTTGGTGAATCCGTCCGGAACCGGATAAGTGGGAAATAAAACGGTTGGGTTGCTCCAATCGTATCCGTTGGTCGATGTTATTAATAAAGTACGCGAAGGAGGAACATGTTCATCTATCGGGTTTGATAAATAGTGTAGGTAAAAGGTCCCGTTCCAATAAGCCAACATGGGTTGATGGTTGTAGGTCCATCCATTTCCATTGGCTTCTGATGGATATTCTCTGTTGGCTCGCATCACCTGTATGTTATGTATACCTATAGCAGGAGAAAGTCTACCGTGATGGAATTGTGGGTCGGCCAGTTCTTTTCCGGTATAATGGATTCGCTCTTCTGCCTGTAGGCCGGATTCAAACAAAAAGAGGAACGTAAATAGCAGAGAAAGGTGTTTCATGATTGGTTATATTGAGCAGCTATTTCGTAAGACCAACAAACTCTCGGGACCCATATTGAAAAGCAAATCTACGATACTAAGGTTTGGTAGGAAACCGTGTCGCTGATTGAATACTTGATAATAAGGGTGCGCATGAAAATCCCGGTCTGTACGAAAATCGCATTTGGGATGAATCAATTCTCGGAAATCGTCTGTCTCGGAAGAATATGCAGAGATATATTCGGCAGAGCGTATGATATGCGGCGCAAAGCCTATCAGTGAGCAAACAAGTTGACATAATTCCTCATTGAAATCAAAAAGGAAAGTATAGTGCTTCTCATAGAGAGGTCGGAAATCATCCGCATAATATTCATAGAAAGGACTTTGCCGATAAGCCGATTCCAATGCATTCCAATGCAGATGCCTCCAATTGCCATGATCGGATATACGAACATCTCGCATGATACACTTGGCTCCGGCATTGCTTTCTGTGGGAATCGTCAGCGCCAATGGTCCATTGGCCGTAGCTATGACACAGCGGTTGCGATAGGTCTGCTTGACATAGTGGTCGTGTTGTTCTATGATTGCGTGTGAGTAGGCATATAGTTTGCTATAATAAGCTGTCGGAGCTAAATAGGCAGAACTCAAACATACTGTTTGATTAGCATGGTTTGATGATTTGCTGATTGGTTGAATCATTTGGAACAATTGTTTCTCAGAGTTTTATAAAGAATCGGTCCCATCTATAACCTTTGTACCAAGGTGCAGTTGTATCTTTGGAAAACCAGATGAAAGAAGCTCGTCCGATCAGATGGTCTTCCGGAACCAAACCGAATAGGCGAGAGTCGTACACGTTGATGGAATTGGCTGAGGCCATCCAGCAGTAGTCTTTTTGAAACGTATATGTTTGTACGAATTTACCGTCTATCAACAGAGAATCTCCTTTCAATTGGGCATTCCGTTTCTCATGTCGATTGATGGTATTGCATAGGAGTTTGGCATTCCAAGGGTAGATACGTATGGCTTTCCCTTTGGAGGGAATGACAAACGGGTGTACTCCCTCTGTTGTATCGGTTTGCAGGGCCTTGAATTCGATTGTTCCTTCCAGATGTTGTTTCAGCAGATAGAGCTCGAAATGGCTGAAGCTTCTGATGTAATTCCCCTCATCGTATCCCAAAAGAAAATTGTCGGTAATGCCGAGCCGGTTCATGGCTTTTTGAATAACATCTTCTTTCTCTCCGGGATAGGCATACAAGTATTTATCGTCCGGGTTTACGACAAAGTCTCCGGTTATGTCTAACTTGCTATTTAACATCAGCGTGTCGCCCGGTTCTCCCATACAACGACTGATATATACCTCTCTTCCATCAATACTCTCTTTATCGTTTGTCGGTGCGGGATTATTGAACAATACGATGTCTCCATATTCAACCGATGAGGGTAGCCACCGATGGTATCCCCAAAGCGAAACGAACGGCATACGTAATCCGTAACTCCATTTGTTTACGATTACCCGGTCGCCTCGATAGAGTGAATTCTCCATTCCGGCTGAAGGAATCGTACATGAAGTAAAGGCACACGTTCGCACCAGCAACATCAAGAGGAGTGTGGCGGAAAGAGTCAGTAGTATTCGTTTCATGTTCTTTGTTTTTATTCCTTATTTGATATTGTCGACCATGTTGAAGAGTCGTTTCCAACGTACTCCTCCGTCAAACAGGCTGCGGTCTTTGTCCAACGAAAGCCATATCACAATGGGTTTCCCAACGATGTGGTCTTCCGGAACGAAGCCCCAATAGCGAGAGTCTGCCGAATTGTGTCGGTTGTCGCCCATCATCCAATAATAATCCAACTTGAATGTATAGCTGTCAGCCTCTTTCCCGTTGATGAGAATCTTGCCTTGGGGAGTTACTTCCAATTGGTTCCCTTCATATATCGCAATGGGACGTTCGTAAATGGGTAGGTTTTCCAAAGTCAATGCAATGGTTTCGCCTTTCTTGGGAATCCATATCGGACCGTAATTATCGCATGTCCATTTCTTGTACATATTCAATGGATAGAGCGACTCGCTGTTTTTGTCGAGGTATGGCCGGATGTCTACGACCAACTCCTTGTGTGCTTCTAATCCCTTATATGCCTGTTTTGTTAAAGGCATACAATACATGGTTTGCTCCGGATTGTGGTTGGAAAGATCTTCGTTGCTGATTCCCAATTCACGACATAATTCTGTGGGGATTGCTTGGCGTGTCGTTACCCAATAGTTGTATTGGACATTGTCCGGCTCTTTGTTGGCCACTCCGTCCAAATAGATGATGCGGTCTTTGATTTCCAATGTCTGACCGGGCAGTCCTACGCAACGTTTTACGTAGTTTTCCCGTCTGTCTGTCGGACGAGAGATGATTTCCCCGAACTCTTCAGGATGTTCGTGAAGCAGTTTGCGTCCAGCATTGTAGTAGAGGTCATAGACTATGCGTTGTTCAAATGTCGTCATCGAATCCATTGGTAGTTTATAGGGATAACTGTCTGCTCCATAGGCGTAGGCCAGTCCATAGTAGTCCGCATTTTGGTAATTCAATGCTACGGTATCGCCTGCCGGATAATTGAAGACTACGATGTCGTTCAACTCCACGTTGCCTAATCCTTTCACTCGGCGATATTCCCAATGCGGCCATTCCAGATAGCTTTTCCCACCAGTTAAAGGGAGGGTATGTTGCGTCAGTGGCATGGTTAGCGGGGTTTGTGGAATACGCGGACCGTAACTGAGTTTGCTTACAGCCAAATAATCTCCGACCAACAGAGATTTTTCGAGTGAAGAAGAGGGGATTACATAGTTCTGAAAGAAGAACAGATTAACGAAATAGACAGCTATCAAAGCAAAAACAATGGCGTCTACCCATCCCATAATCCAGACCAACTTTTTGTTTTTAGACTTTTTCCACCAAGTCCAAGGAATCTTGTGGCTGATATAGGCGTCATAAATAAAGGGAATCACGATAAGCCCCCACCAACTGCCTACCCAATAGAGGAAGAGCAGATAGAGTAGCGTAATGATTATAAATTTGGTCCATTGTTTACCGGTATTTTCTTTCCGGTCTTTAGTTGGGGTGTTCTGTTCCATGATTCGTCAGAATTTAAAAAGGTCGTTCATACCCAAAAAACCTTCGTGGGTAGCTGTGTATTCGGCTGCCAAAACTGCTCCCAACGCAAATCCCTTGCGACTGTGTGCATCGTGGGTGATGGTAATGCTGTCGGCTTCGGAATCATACGTGATGGAATGTATTCCAGGTACTTCGTCTCTTCTGACAGATGAGATAGGAAGTTCTTCGGATGCACAGGCCGTAGTACCGCTGATGCTTCCGTCCGGTGCTTGCAGCGTACCTTCTACCCATTTCTTTTTTCGGTCCAGTTGCTGCAAGATTCCTTCGGCCAATGTGATGGCTGTTCCGCTGGGAGCATCCAACTTGTGGATGTGGTGGGTTTCTTCCATTGCTACATCATATTCCGGAAAGCGATTCATGATGCGTGCAAGGTAGCTGTTTACTGCTGAGAATATGGCTACTCCCAAACTGAAATTGCTGCTCCAGAAAAGCGTTTTTCCACCGTTGGTGCAAAGTTCTTTCATTTCGTCCAGATGTTCGTCCAACCATCCGGTACTGCCCGATACCACTTTTACGCCTGCAGCAAAAGCCTTCATATAGTTTCCGTAAGCAACTTTCGGGGCTGTAAACTCAATAGCTACGTCTGCACTCTTGAATGCTTCCGAATTAAAATCTTCTTGGTTGTCTATGTCAATAATGCTCACAATGCTGTGTCCGCGACTCAGGGCAATCTGCTCAATCATTTTACCCATCTTGCCATAACCTATTAATGCTAATTTCATATCAATTGTGGATTTAAATGATGCAAACTTACATATAAATTCTGATTTTTGGGGAGATTAAAGAAATTTTT
>JAFUNW010000178.1 GCA_017472905.1 Bacteroidaceae bacterium | reverse complement strand
TCCATCGGTCGGTGGTTCCTACCAGGTAGCCGGTGATGCGTTGCAGGCGGTCGATGCGGGTGCTTTTGCAGCGCGGACATTCCTTCATTTCCGCATCGGCATTTTCGTATCCGCAGTCCATGCACCGGTTGCGGTTGTGGTTCACCGATCCGTATCCGATGTTGTAAGCGTCCATCATGTCCACGATTCGCATGATTGCTTCGGGGTTGTGTGTCGCATCTCCGTCCATTTCCACGTAGAAGATGTGTCCGCCGCGTGTCAGCTCGTGGTAAGGTCCTTCGATTTCGGCCTTGTGTCGTGCGCTGCACTTGTAATATACCGGTACGTGGTTCGAGTTTGTGTAATAGTCGCGATCCGTAATGCCCGGCAGTGGTCCGAATTGTTTGCGGTCGTTGCGGGTAAACTTGCCCGAGAGTCCTTCGGCGGGAGTTGCCAGTACGCTGTAGTTGTGTTGGTAGCGCTCACTGAAGTCGTTGGCGCGGTCGCGCATGTAGGAGATGATACGCAACCCCAATTCTTGTGCTTCACTGCTTTCACCGTGATGCACTCCGATGAGGGCTTTCAGGCATTCGGCCAGTCCGATGAAGCCGATGCCCAGGGTTCCTTGGTTGATGACCGAAGCGATGGTGTCGTTCGGACCGAGTTTTTCGCTGCCTAACCAAAGGGCCGACATCAGCAAGGGGAATTGTTTGGCATAGGCCGTTTTTTGGAACTCCATGCGTTCGTGCAGTTGGCGTGCTGTCACTTCCAAGAGGCTGTCCAGCTTGGCGAAGAATTGCGAAATGCGCAGCTCCTTGTCTGTTGTCTCCATACATTCGATGGCCAGGCGGACAATGTTGATGGTCGAGAACGAAAGGTTGCCTCGACCGATGGACGTTTGGGGGCCGAAACGGTTTTCGAACACCCGGGTACGGCATCCCATTGTAGCCACTTCGTGCTCGTAGCGCTTGGGGTCGTTGGGGTCCCAAGCCGGATTTTGGTTGAACGTGGCGTCAAGGTTCAAGAAGTTCGGGAAGAAACGGTGTGCACTCACCTTGCAGGCCAGTCTGTAGAGGTCGTAGTTGCGATCTTCGATGAGATAGCTTACGCCTCGTTTCTTTTTCCATATTTGTATGGGGAAGATGGCCGTTTCGCCGTTTCCGACTCCGCGTTCGGTACTCTTGAGGAGTTCGCGGATGATGCAACGTCCTTCGGCGCTGGTATCGGTTCCGTAGTTGATGGAGCTGAAGACCACTTGGTTGCCTCCGCGTGAATGAATGGTATTCATGTTGTGGATAAATGCCTCCATCGCCTGATGTACACGTGTTACGGTTTTGTTGATGGCGCACTGCAGAATGCGTTCTTCTCCCTCCAGGTTGTCAAGCGGGAGGATGAGGTAGTCGTCCAACACCTTATTATATAAGTGTGAATAGTCTTGTCCCATCAATTCTTCGAGGCTCTTTACCTCTTCGATGAAACTGCTTCGCACGTAGGGAGCCAGATAAAAGTCGAATGCAGGGATGGCCTGTCCGCCGTGCATCTCGTTTTGGGCTGTTTCCAAGGAAATGCAGCCGAGAATGCTGGCCGTTTCGATGCGCTTGGCCGGCCGGGATTCGCCGTGTCCGGCGCTGAATCCTCGGGTCAGGATGCGGTCCAACGGGTGCTGTACGCAAGTGAGACTCTTGGTCGGGTAGTAATCTTTGTCATGGATGTGGAGATAGTTGTTTCGAACGGCTTCTTTGGCCTCTTCGCTCAACAGATAGTCATCGACAAAGGGTTTCGTGGTTTCACTGGCGAATTTCATCATCATGCCGGCCGGCGTGTCCGCGTTCATATTGGCATTTTCGCGTGTGACATCGTTGCTCTTGATGTTGATGATTTCCAAAAACATGTCGCGCGTTTTGGCTTTACGGGCTATGCGGCGCTGGTTGCGGTAGGCAATGTATTTTTGCGCCACATCCTTGCGGCTACTCTTCATCAGCTCCATTTCCACCATGTCCTGGATGGCCTCTACTGTCATTTGCGGCTCTCCCCGAAAAGCTACGTGGTCGGTGATTTGGCGGATAAGGTGCATGTCTTCTCCCTTGTCGGTATGGAGCATGGCTTTGCGGATGGCGGTGGCAATTTTCTCTTCATTGAAGCCGACAATGCGTCCGTCTCGTTTAACTACGGTCTGAATCATACGTAAAATTCTCTTTCGATGATAAGGATTAAAAAATGCTTTTCGTACTGTTCCCCTTTTCCGCGAGTGGAAACAGCCTTTAAGAACGGCAGGTCTTCTGACTTCCTCCTCGGCTTGAAGCCTTCCCGACAAATTTAAAACTTTTGGTCAGTGGCAAAGGATGTTATCAAGCTTTCTTCGGAGGTTCACAGCAGCGGGACTGTCCGGGATTTTCACCCGATTCCCTTTTAATCCGCGAGGTCGTCCGACCTTTTGGGAACCAATTCGCCCACAAAGGTAATGGAAAGGATGAGATTGACAAAGAGAATGGGAGTTATTTTTTCTCCCGGACGTGCGAGATATTTTTTTCCGGTTGGGAAAAATAGATTAAGGTGGAAGAAACTTGTTCTCTGTTGGGAGAGAACTTATGTTTGCTCTCTTCAAAAGTTTAATCGGAATCGCTAATTATATAGTCAGCAACGGTGATTATATAATCCGTGTCGTTGATTATGTAATCAGCGCCGCTAATTAAAGTTTTGGATTAGGGGACTGTTTGTTGCGAAGCAGAAAAAAAGAAAAAATGGGGAGAATGCTTTGTCAAGTGGGACTGAATACGTACTTTTGTGTTTTCCATAGTATTCACCTTAAAGAAAGAACATCATGAAAAGAACCGTTTTCTTCTGCTTCGGCCTTATGTTACTATTGTCTGCCTGTACGTCAACGGGAAAGTTGACAGCCAACGAAGCCTCTTCCCCAAGTGAACAACCTGAAAAGACGCGCCGTTTCCGAACGGGCATTCCGCTGGACAGCATTCGCCTGAGCGACCCTTGTATTCTGGCTGACAAAAAGACCAACATGTACTATATGACCGGCACCGGCGGTCTCTTGTGGACAAGCAAAGAGTTGGCCTTATGGGATGGACCTTACCGCGTGGCTTTGACCGACAGCACTTCGTGGATGGGACGGCGTCCGCAGATATGGGCAGCCGAGTTGCACCAATACGAAGGTAGATATTACTACTTCGCCACCTTTACCAACGAGTCCATCAAAATAGACACTGTGAAGGGCAACGTCATTCCTCGCCGCGCCAGCCACGTGCTCGTGAGCGACCAAGCGGCAGGACCTTATCGACCGATGGCAGACCCGACTTATCTGCCGGCAGACAAGCCTACGCTGGACGGTACATTCTGGGTGGACGTTGATAAAAAACCGTACATGGTCTATTGCGGCGAATGGTTGCAGAATTGGGACGGAACGATGGAGAAGATAGAACTGAAACCCGACCTCAGTGGTTCGGTGGGTGAGGGGAAAGTGCTCTTTCGGGCCGGCTCATCGCCTTGGAGCCGCGAAGTGGAGGATGGAAAGGTACGCCCGAACAAGGTTACGGACGGCCCTTGGCTCTTCAAGACAGGAACCGGACGCTTAGGAATGATATGGACCAGCTGGATTGACAATGTCTATACGCAGGGAGTGGCCTATTCCGAAAGTGGCACGCTGGACGGTCCTTGGGTACATGAGGCGAAACCTATCACCCCGCCCAACTTCGGGCACGGTATGCTCTTCCAAACCTTAGAGGGCAAGTGGTTGATGTCGGTTCACAGCCATAAGGACGTGGGCCGCTACATCCGCATCCCCAACCTCTTTGAGATAGACCTCTCCGGAGACCGCCTCGTGGTGGGTGGGAAGTATGTGCCTAAATAAACGAACGTAAGACGAGAATGAAAGAGGCATAGGTATCCACATACTCACAAGCATCAGGTTGTCTGTGAGCCTCGAACATGTAAACAAAAACTCCAACGCTTTAATTCCCAACAGGAAAAGAGGTTTATCTTTCGGTGTCGTAGTAAATCTGTCGTTCACGGATGTAGTCAACCTTGGCTTGGCTTTCGGGCGAAAGCTCTCCCTTGAGGTATTGCTCCATCATCAAAGCACCGATGGGTACTCCAAAGGTGGCGCCGAAACCTCCGTTTTCTACATAGACGGCGATGGCAATTTGTGGGTCGTCTTTGGGAGCAAAGCCCATGAAGATGGAGTGGTCTTTGCCCCTGTTTTGAGCCGTTCCCGTCTTTCCGCAAACTTCGATGCCCGGAATGTTGGCTCCTCGGCAGGTTCCGCCTAAGACCGCTTGGCGCATGCCTTCCACTACAATGTCGTAGTTATCTTTTGAAGCCATCGTGTAACGGCGAGTGGTGTAGAGGGAGTCTAGTTCTTCTCCTTCGATTTCTTTGACTACGTGTGGGGTAATGAAATATCCTCGGTTAGCAATCGTAGCTCCAAGGTTGGCGATTTGCAGGGGGGTGAGGTTTACTTCGCCTTGTCCGATGGAGATACTGATGATGGTCATGCCGTTCCATGAACCTCGGTAGGCTTTGTCGTAGTATTGTGCATTGGGTATGAGTCCGCGTTTCTCACCCGGAAGGTCTACTCCCAACGGATAGCCGAATCCCATCGACACCATGTAGTCGCGCCAACGGTTCATGGCATTTTGTACGGAACCGTATTTCTTCTTGGCGCCAATCATGTGGTATAGTCCCCAACAGTAGAACGCATTGCATGAAGTGGCTAATGAAGGAACAACAGGGATGGGGGAACCGTGAGCGTGACAGCCTACGCGTAAGCCTCGATGTACAAATCCGCCGTGACAAGGGTAGGTCGTATGTTCTGTGATAATCTCTTCCTCCAGAAAAGTGAGGGCTTGAGAGGTCTTGAATGTAGACCCCGGCGGGTAGGTTCCCATGATAGCACGGTTGAGCAGAGGTTTCCATCCATCGCGCGACATCTGCAAGTGGTTCTTTCCTCGTTGTCGGCCGACCATCAGATGCGGGTCGAAAGAGGGGGCGCTTACCATACAGAGTATTTCACCGCTTTGTGGCTCAATCGCAACAATGCTACCGATTTTTCCTTCCAGGAGGTGTTCTCCGAGGGCTTGCAGCTTAATGTCGAGTCCAAGCTTAAGGTTCTTTCCCGGAATGGGGCGTATATCTTTGCTCCCGTCCATATAGCGCCCTTGAATGCGACCGTGCACATCGCGTAGCAGGATTTCCACTCCTTTTTCTCCGCGCAGTTGTTTCTCGTAAGAGCGTTCAACACCTTGTTTCCCGATGTAATCTCCTCGGATATAATAGTCATCCGCTTTAATATCTTGCTTGGAAACTTCGGCGATGTCGCCAAGAACGTGTGCACCAACGTTACAGTTGTATTGTCGGATGGTACGGCGTTGAATGTAAAAACCGGGAAACCGGAACAATTTCTCTTGAAAAACGGAAAACTCTTCTCCCGAAAGTTGAGTGAGGAGGACCTGATGGGTATAGTATGAGTAGCCGGGATTCAGGGAGCGATTGCTAATGTCTTTCATACGCTTCTCGAAATATTCGCGGGTAATACCTAATGCTTCGCACAAGCCGAGTGTGTCTAATTCGGTAATCTCTTTGGGGATGAAAGTGACGTCATAAGCCGGTTGGTTGTACACCAACAGACTGTCGTTCCTGTCATAAATGATTCCGCGTGAGGGATATTGTGTCTTGTTGAGGAATGCATTGCTATCGGCATGTTTCTTGTATTCGTCATTGGCTATCTGTAGCATAAACAGACGGAAGATATATATCAAAACAATGCTTACAATCACACTGCCAATCACGTATTTACGTTTTTCGAGATTGTATTTGCTCATCTTGCTTGCTCTTTTTTTATTCTCGGTTATGTTCTTACCTTTTCAATACCCCAAAAACATAGGATTGTCAGTAATGTATTGGATATTATTCTGACAAGCATAGTGAGTGGATCTGTAAAAGAGAATGTTAGTAATGTGATGAATGCGGTTTGATGCACTAATAAAGAAAGGAGTGTATAGCGAATGAATAATCCGCTTCCCATGCTGTTAATGCCGGGGGTGAAGTTGTCGGCACTGTCGCGTGGCGTAAACAGGCGCAGAAGTCCCGGACGTGTCATGGCTAGTAGTAAAGTTGCGGATGCATTTATTCCCGGAGTATTTTCAAAGATGTCTACGGCCAATCCGAGGGCGAATCCCCAAAGAAGCAGTGCATAGCGCGATGTGTCAGCGTTGAATTTGATGATTAGGTATAGATAAATGAATGGGGTTGCACATCCAAATATGTGGATATTGTTGAATAGTAAGGCTTGACAGAGCACCAAAAGCGCAAACCAACCGAGATGAATTAAAAATGTGACTATCATGTAAGTAGCCTCCTTGTAGCTATGGTTTATTTACGATGAATGATTCCAATTCTTGCTGTTCTATCCTGTTTTTATCAGAAATAATTAAGGCATTGTCCATGCAGGCAAAGTCCGCAGCCAAACGAATTTTTAATAAATAAGAAAGGCCATCTTTGGAATCGGCTATGCTGTCTACAGTTCCGACCATTAATCCTTGGGGGAATACGGCAGAGTGTCCGCTTGTGACAATCGTGTCTCCTTGTTGAAAGAGTGCATGTCTGGGAAGATCCTCCAAAAAAGCATATTGTGGGTCGTTCCCCCTCCATTTTAGGTAGCCGAAATAGTCGTTGTGTTTGAACTTGCAGCTGATACTTGATTTGCTGTTTAGTAATGAGATAGCCAAAGAATAATGTTCGGAAATCATATAAACAATGCCGACAATTCCATTTCCGGTTACAACGCCCATCTCCGCTTCTACTCCATCTGCTTTCCCTTTGTTTAATGTAATGTAATTATCGGGTTTGTTGAGCGAGTTATTTATAATGCGAGCCGGAATGATTTGATAGTGCTGACTAGATAAGGATGTGGTCAGTTTGTTGAAGCTACTGTCGGGCATCATTTGCTCTAATCGTTTCCTTAGTAATTGATTTTCGACTTGTAAATCAAAATTTTCTCTAGTCAATTGGGTATTGATACTTCCTAACTTGAAGTAAGAGGAGACCTCTGCGGAAAAATTATAAACGTATGACGCGAATCTGTTGGCAGAAGTGAAGACAACACTTCCTTGGTAGTTGTTGAATCGAAATAGTAAGATAAAACAAACTACTTCCAAGAATATGAACAAAAACCAATATCCGTTTTTGAAGAAAAAGTTCAGCAGATTTCGCATAGTGATATTATAATGATTCACAAGTAGCAATAGAAACGCGGGCTTGTAAAGCCTGCTGTATCTACTGCAAATTGTGAATCGGAGATTATCTCATTAAGAATGAGAAACGGTCAACATTTTTTAGGGCGATACCTGTACCGTTGGCTACGCTGTGTAGTGGGTCTTCTGCAATGTGGAATTGAATGTTAATCTTATCCGTGAGTCGTTTGGCCAATCCGCGTAGCAATGCACCACCGCCGGCAAGGTAGATTCCGTTGTGAACAATGTCTGCATATAGTTCTGGGGGAGTTCTTTCCAGTGCATTTAGGATAGCAGTCTCTATCTTAGCGATGGATTTGTCCAAACAATGCGCAACCTCTTGATAGCATACTGGTACTTCCATTGGTAATGCAGTCACCTTGTTGGGGCCGTGTACAATGTAATTTTCCGGAGCGTCTTCTCCTAAGTCGGTCAAGGCAGCTCCTACATGTATTTTGATACGTTCAGCCATTCGTTCGCTGACTTTCACATTGTGTTGACGACTCATATACTCTCGAATGTCTTCGGTAAAATCATCTCCAGCAATTCGGATAGAATTGTTAGAAACGATACCACCGAGTGAGATAACTGCGATTTCAGTAGAACCTCCACCGATGTCTACAATCATGTTTCCTTCCGGTGCTTCAACATCGATTCCGATTCCGATAGCTGCGGCCATCGGTTCAAAAAGCAAATAAACATCACGACCACCGGCGTGTTCTGCTGAGTCTCGTACGGCACGAAGTTCAACTTCGGTACTTCCGGATGGAACTCCAATGACCATACGTAGCGAAGGGGTAAAAAAACGGTTTCGGATGTTAATCATCTTGATGAGACCGCGTATCATCTGTTCGCAGGCATAGAAATCAGCAATAACTCCATCACGTAGCGGACGTATTGTCTTAATGTTGTCGTGGGTTTTTTCATGCATCATTTTTGCCTTCTCACCTACGGCAATCATCTTGTCAGTTCGTCTGTCGAGGGCAACAACGGATGGCTCGTCAACAATAATCTTTCCGTTGTTGATAATGATGGTATTGGCTGTGCCAAGGTCCATCGCTATTTCTTTTGTAAAAGAGAATAATCCCATTCTGATAAATTTAGTTATATGTTATGAATTACGGATTATAGAAAGATTATTCAATCATTTCCATCAAAATCCGCAATTCATATGGAAGTTTTTTAATGTTTGAAATGGCGGAATCCGGTTGTTACCATAGCCATTCCATGCTCGTTGCAGTATTGGAATGATAATTCGTCCTTAATAGACCCTCCGGGATGAATTACTGCAGTTATACCTTCGTTTCCTGCAATTTCTACACAATCAGGGAATGGGAAGAATGCATCACTTGCCATTACTGCTCCATTTAAATCAAAACCAAAACTTTTCGCTTTTTCAATTGCTTGTTTTAAAGCGTCAACGCGTGATGTTTGTCCTACACCACTGGCACAAAGTTGTTTTCCTTTAGCTAGAACGATGGAATTGCTTTTGCTGTTTTTAACGATTTTGTTAGCAAATAACATGTCTTCTATTTCTTGTGCAGTAGGTGCTTTGTCTGTTACTTGCTTTAAATCTTCGGGAGTTTCCACCTTTAAATCCCGGTCTTGTACCAATACTCCGTTAAGAACGGAACGGTATTGTTTCTTGGGTAGAGCAACATTTTCTTTTCTTACTAAGATAATGCGATTCTTTTTCTGTCCCAAAATCTCCAAAGCGTCTACATCGTAATCAGGAGCGATGATTATTTCGAAGAATATCTTATTGATTTCTTCTGCTGTAGCTTTGTCTATTACGGCGTTGGTAATCAATACACCGCCGAATGCTGATACCGGATCACCGGCGAGGGCATCCTTCCATGCGTCTATCAGTGTCGGACGCGATGCCAAACCGCAAGCGTTGTTGTGTTTGAGTATTGCAAATGTTGTTTCATTGAACTCATCAATTAAATCAACGGCTGCATGAATGTCCAACAAGTTATTGTAAGAGATTTCTTTGCCGTGAATCTGGTCGAATATTGCATTGAAATCACCGAAGAAATAGCCTTTCTGATGTGGATTTTCTCCATATCGGAGCGATTTAGGACTATTTACAGAGGCACGGAAAGCGCTTCCTTCTTCGTCATCAAAGTAGTTGAAGATAGCTGAATCATAGTGTGAAGAGACAGCGAATGCTTCTTTGGCAAACCAACGGCGCTCTTCCAAAGTAGTTTGTGCTCCATGTTCAGCCAAGATGTCTCGAAGCGGTTGATATTGTGCTTTGCTTGCTACAATGACAACGTCTTTGAAGTTTTTGGCTCCGGCACGAATCAATGAAATACCGCCGATATCAATTTTTTCAATGATGGCAGCTTCATCAGCTCCGGAGGCTACTGTTTCTTCAAACGGATAAAGGTCTACGATGACGAGATCTATTTCCGGTATCTCGTATTGGTTGATTTGTTGCAAGTCCTCTTCTAAACTGCGCCGGCATAAGATTCCTCCGAACACTTTGGGGTGCAACGTTTTCACGCGCCCACCCAAAATGGAGGGATATGATGTCAGATCTTCTACAGCTTGGCAAGGATAGCCTAAAGATTCTATAAATTGACGTGTTCCACCTGTTGAGAGAAACTCAACACCTTCTTCGTGTAGTTTGGTAATAATTTCGTCCAAACCTTCTTTGTGATAAACCGAAATCAAGGCGGTTTTTATCTTTTTAGTCTCAGACATTGATTTATGAATTAAGTTATTTGCGACAAATGTAGCGAATTTCAAACAAATAGCGACTATGTTCGGTCGGTAAAATGCGTTTTTTTGTTATTTTAAAACACAAAAACAAGATTTTGGTCGTTGCATTCTATTTCTTGACTGCTTGAAAGATGATTCCTTTCTGTCTTGGATGGTGTGATTGGCTTGCTTGAATTTTCTTTTTCGCTGTTGGACCTCTTTTCGATGGTAGATAAATAAAAGCAAAGATTATCTGACAAATTTTTGCCGGACCATCTTTGCTTATATCAAATAGGGCAAGAATATTTTTATAGGATTTCGGCTGTGACAGCCTCTATTTTCCGGATAAAATTCTCCAAGGTTTCTTCTGTCACATCGCCCAAATTGAATTCTTTCTTTACATCGTTTACGAGATAGGCTTTCCATTCGTCGAGAGCCTCGTTGCTTTCTTTTTGAAGTGTTCTGAATTCTTCCGGATAAAGCCGTTCGAATTTCGAAAGTTTTGCGAGTCCCCAAATATGGGCGTATGTGGCGTAGTTTTCTTGAACTTGCTGAATGAATTGTCCGATGATTTTTGATGTTTCTTCCGTCGTCTTTTCTTTTGTTTGCAGAATGGTTTCTTGGAAAAGTTTCGTAGGAACCGGAATTCCGGCCATGTCGAACCATTCTTCTCCGATGTTTTCTGCTATAGAGACGAAAGTATGGCTTTGAGACAGTTTATTTGCATATAGTCGTATGGCCAAATTGTAATATTCGATACCTTTTTTCAGAGCTGATTGGCTGATTGTGCAGTTCTCGTAAGGATATTCAGATATATCCGGGCCATATTTTTCCCGAAGTTGTTCCAATATTTCTTTCCCTGCAAATACTTTCTGCATAATGTAAGGTGAAAGAAAGTCATAACTTGCTTTCTCTTTTGCTGCTCTCTCCGGTCGGTGGCTTTGTCCGCGTTCTTTCCATTTGATGATGTCGCGGTAAGTCCCTATTGTGCAAAGGTTTATGCCCGGAATCAGGTGTGTCTTGCCTTGTTCGGCTATCAGATAAGAGAATGGGAGGTTTTCCAAGTGGGGATGTGTACTGATTTTTCCCATAATCATTGTGAATGGGGCGGTTTGCATGGGCCAAAGAATGTGGCATCCGGATGCAGTTTTTGAGCCGCGTCCCAATCTCCCGTAATGTATAGGTCCCATTTTGTAGGCGTGGTTGCTTTGGTTGGTTCCGGAGCCGGCGTTGTAGAATGAATACTCCCCTCCGATTAGCAAGGAAGATTTGTGATGACTGACTGTGTGCGGTCCGGCAAAAACGGCGCATGCTTCTCCGCAGAAAAGTTCACTGTGGTGGCAGATGTAGCAGTTTTCAGCAGTGAATCCTTTCCCTATTCGGCAAAAATCTCCAACGATGGTATGATGCAGGTTGGCTCCCTCTGTAATTTGCGAATCATGGCCTATGCGAAATGTATGTGCGATAACTTGGCTTCCGATGTGGCTCTTTTTTTCGAGGTAGCCGTTTTGCAGGTCGGCTGCTCCGTTGATAGTTACCATCTCGTTGATTCTCAGATTATGTAGGACTCCGGAATTTGTGATATGTGTGCCATCTTCAATGACACCAAACGAAGGGCTATTCTTTCTTTCTTGCGAAAGCTTCGAATCCT
The DNA here is from genome assembly GCA_017472905.1 of Bacteroidaceae bacterium. Lineage (GTDB taxonomy): Bacteria > Bacteroidota > Bacteroidia > Bacteroidales > Bacteroidaceae > Phocaeicola_A. Next base: position 479 of record JAFUNW010000178.1, on the reverse strand, counting down.
TTTGGAGTATAGAACGAACGGTTGGATGGTGTAGCTTGAGCCAATCTTCCTGTTCGTTTTGTTCAGGTGAGAAAAATATATTCGGTTCTCCGGCCTCGTTGCCTACGGTGATACCTTCGTTCCAAAGGTTAAAATCTTTGTCAGCCACTAGCTCCTGTACGCGACAGATGCGTACATTGTTCCCGATTCGGTAGTTACTGATGATGCCTGCGTGGTTGATGCTACAGTTGTCTCCAATGGATACCTCTTTTAATATGGTGTAGCTGATTCCTTGCTCTTCGACCGGAATATTTTCGGAGTAGTGGGAGTTTTCGCCCAACTCAACGTGTCCGTAGAAAGTAGTGTGGCGTACTTTCCCGATATCGAAGCAGGGTGATACGTACACCAGATTCCAATCTTCAGCCGAACATCCTTGGGCCAAGAGTTGCGCTATTTGTTCTTGACTTAATGTCTGTGTGGTCATTGCTCTTCGGTATCGT
>JAFUNW010000177.1 GCA_017472905.1 Bacteroidaceae bacterium | reverse complement strand
GAAATAGACTTCTTCATATCCACAAACTTTTAAAAGCTATAATTGTATGATACATTCACGCCTTTACTGGCCGGTACATACCGACAAACTCCACCCGAACAGTTATATCCGGCACGGGTACGACCATATCCAACCATTAAGCGATGTGATTTATAGTTATACGTCACAGAACCCATATAATAATGTATATCTGTAGCTCCGACATTCCACATATCACTTACCGTAAACATCAAAGAGGGTAAAACAGAGAGTTCCAATAACCCATAAGCCCAATCACCTTGATCATATTTTGTAGTCAGATATTGCAATTCGCCACGCAAAGTAAGTTTTTTATTGAACTGATATTTTCCTTCTGCCACAAAAATATCGCTATGCATCATCTCTCCTTCTTCTCCTTCACCGCGAATGACAAATTCATTGTTTCGCTGATTCATGTACATCAAATTTAATTTGAATGCCTTAGAAAACTTTTTTTCTAACTGGAGATTAATATCCTGATAATATGTCTGCTCTCCGAACTTAAAGAATGAAGACTTGTATCCATCAGTACCGGCAACAGCTCCATTCACATTCCAATCATGTTCAATAGAACGGATATAGCTGACATTCAATTTCAAATTTGTGCCATATTTACCACCCAAAAAAGAACCACGCTTGAATGTATAGCCAAATTCACCTTGAAAAGCCCATTCACCATCGGTTGCCTGAGTAGCATAAGGATAAAGCGCAGCCAAAGCATAAGTATGTTGATAAGCAAAAGCCGGCATATTGTTTAAGAAAGCACTTGCTGTACTCTGCGAACGCCGTTTGCTACGATACATCATATTTTCGCTACGCTTCGCCTGCACCAAAGCACTCATTCCACGTTTTGAATAAGAAGCGGACAACATCAACGCACTACCTTTCTTATATATATAGCCATTATCCCATGTCGGATCTTGACTTTTCAAAGCATACTCAGCCAAGAAGCTATAATTTCCTTTTTGAAAGCGCGAACGTACATCAAAAGCACTAACGGCTTTGGGTAAGTTTAATCGCTGAACAGCATTCACCGGAATTTCTTCATCCTCCTGATACTTCACCACATACGAAGCTCCTACCATCCAATTAATGCCTTTGTCCTGCATTTTTTTACTAAAACGGTCGATATTCACTTCTGCATCTACGCCACCAATTTTGGTTTCATCATCCCAATCCCAATAGGTACGCTGTACACCTCCCAAGACTTTCAAATTCAAGCCATCAATGGCTGCTACATTTAAACGAGCACCGCGCAAGGCATTATCAATACCCAAGCTGCGCTCTTCATAGGTTCTAAATATAAACCCGCTACCAAATTGGTCATAAAAATCTCCGATAGTAAGATCTATTCCCTGTTCAAACTTTGCTTTCAAATACAAATGAGGTACACCCCATCCTTGAAAATCAGATTCAAATCCAGGGAGAGGATAATCCATATACTCAACACGGGCTCCTGCATCTATCCAACGACTACGGAGATGCAAATCAGCATATGTATTCGTAAGAAAATCGTCTTTATATTTGCCTGTACCAATTTTATCATCCTCTTGAGGAAGCAAAATATCACTTTGAATAGAACCATTCAAAGTGACCTTTTCTTGGGCAAATATGCCGACAGAAACAAATGCCATTGCAACAACGGCTACTCCTTTTTTAAGCACAAACATTCTCTAATATTTTATATAAACCTACAGTAAAAGCTACTGAGGAAATTACTTTTCTGAGAGCAATTCTCTAACTTTTTCAATCAAATGTTCTTCAGCTCCCTCAGTATATCCACTGCGACTATCTGCTATTTTACCATTTCCATCAATTACGAAAACATGAGGTATCATATTCACTCCCATCGCACGTTTGAAATCACTATTGGGGTCCAACAACACATCATATTCCCAACCGGCTCCATCCACCATCGGTTTTACCTTGGCTATATTCTGAGCTTGGTCAATTGACACAGCAATAACCTTTACACCGGTCTCTTCTTGCCAATCAATATATTGCTCATGAATAGCTTTCAACTCACGATTACAAGGTTTACACCAAGTAGCAAAAAAACTGATTATAAAAGGCTTACCATCATTATTCAGTTCTGCCGTATTAATAGTTTTTCCCTCAAGATTCTTCAACTGAACAGAAGGTAACTGAGCATAAAGAGCAGCATTTAACAACAAGAGAGCTGCCAAACAAAGAAATTTCTTCATTGATTTTTACATTTAATTTCGTTTCGGCTGCAAATTTAAACATAAACATGGAATAATTAATCCCTTTTGAGTTAAAATATCGCAATTCGTTGTTCATTTCATTCAGTTCTCCTATTTTTGCGAACGTTTTAACATTCACAAGTAAAAAGAATTATATGAAAAAGCTTACTTTTTGGATATTTATTCATTTTTTAGGATTCTGGGCGTTAAATTCCTCCGCACAGAACAAACCGGTTATTATGAATTTTAGCTTCAATGAGACGTCTTACATTTCCAATATTTCAGACAACGGACTATGGGGAGTCGCATACGGAGCCGATGAAAACAATTCTACATTGGACAACTACCCCTATTTGTTCAATGTACAAACCGGAGAAATCATTTCATTATTGACAGACGAAGAGAAACTTTCTTCTCCGGATTGCAGCGCTCGGGATGTAACAGACGATGGGAGATATGCAGTAGGCCGATACAATGGTAAACCGGCATTTTGTATAATCGGGGAAGACAAAAGTATCAAATGGCGATTGCTTCCTACGCCAACCGGATTGGAGACTCTTTCCGGCTATGTCTCTTCGGTTTCTCCGGATGGTAAATACATGGCCGGAACCATGTGTGGAAATGCGGACAATCTTGATACCTACTCCGAACATCCCGTACTATGGATTGACGGCGAAGTCGTTACTCTAGAAAACATGCCTACGACAGATGCACGCAACAATCCTACTATCATGAACCGCATCATATCCATTTCTGCCGATGGAAATATTATTTTGGGATGTCTCTCTTTCATCTATCCCGGCGCCGGATTGGGTTATTACGTATACAACGTATCAGAAAAGAGCTATCAAATCATTGCCCTCAACGAATTTCTCCACACCGGCAGCCACATTGACATGGCCAGCCTCAGTTGTAATGGAGAATGGGTCAGTGGCTCTGCACATTTGGTAAAAGAAGCTAGCGAAACCGAAATTGCAAGCGAACAAGATGTTCCTTTTCGATATCATGTCAAAACAAAAACGTTTGAATATTATGATACCGAAAACGATTATAGCAAATGTGCAAACATTATCTCGAATCAAGGATTCATGACGATTATGTCGCCGGTAAAGAATCCCTTGCGAGCCATCAGCTACCGCATCAACGATTATTATTACGATTTAAGTTTGATTTTAAAGGAACGATATGGAATAAATTTCACGCCATATACAGGATTTGAATCAACAGGAACACCTGTTACCATCTCTTCCGATGGACGAACAGTCGGAGTATTAGTAATACAAGAAGGAAACTATGTCATCACATTCCCGGAAGACATAGAAGAAGCTGCCTCTTCTGTCAACTTGCTTGCAAACTCATACGTAACTCCGGAAGCAGGCTCTTCATTCTCTAGTATCCTTAATATTACTGTTACTTTCGAAAAGGCTCCGACTGTTCTTGACGGAACAAAGGCCGAACTATACGAAGATGGAACATTGCTTCGTAATTCTATCAGTATTGAGCCTATCAACGAAAGTGCGAATTGCAAAGAATTCAACGTTAATTTCCGCCGTACTCCGATGAAAGCCGGCTCACAATACACGGTGAAAATACCGGCCGGTACATTCCGCCTTGGTACAACAAGTTCTTACAATAAAGATATAGAAGTTTCATACATTGGACGTGCGGACAAACCGGTGAGTGTTACATCCGTTAATTTAGAAGACGGAATGGAAGTAGCAACTTTGAGTTATAACTCTCCCATCTTGATGCAATTCGACACCCAGCTATCCTTAAATGATGCAAGCAAAGGTGTTCTGTATCAAGAAGGTATCGAAACACCGGTAGCAGACCTCACGTTAGCCATATCCTCCAACATGTTGGCAGCCTACCCAATTCCACAGCGCAATCTATTCCGCAACGTAAATTATACGGTTAAAATACCGGCAGGTTCCGTGATGGACATTATGGGGAATTGTGCCAATGAAGAAATTGTATACAACTATAAAGGAGCATACACTCCGGAACCTCCGGCTGATACATTATTGTTTTACGAAGACTTCTCTGACGAAGCAAATGCTTACAGCAACTTCATGCGCTATGAGGGAGACCACAATACCCCCTCAAGCATCGTTGCCGCGTGGAACTTCGATGCAGACAATACCCCTTGGTACTTTGGTATTCGAGAAAGCAACGAAGCAACTGATTATTGTGCCGCCAGTACCTCTATGTACACTCCGGCCGGAACATCCAACGATTGGATGGTAACTCACCAAATACACATTCCCAGCTCCATTTGCCACCTTACATTTGATGCACAATCCTATTTGAGTAGCAAAGAAGACTACTTGAAAGTATACATCTGGGCCAATGAGGGAATCTATTCAGCCTTGAGCGGAACAACCATAGAAGAGATAGAAAAGAACGGAACGCTCATCTTTAACGAGCAGATTACCCCCGGCGCAACAGAAGAGGGATTAGAAGGCGAATGGCAACATTTCAGTATTTCGCTGGCCGACTACGCCGACCAATATATCTACATCGCATTTGTCAACCAAAACAGCGACCAAAGTTCTATTTTCATTGACAACATCAAAGTCACTTACAAAGGCACTTGCCAATTAGCATTAACATCCAAAACGACCCTTGTCAATGAAACCGAGACAACCATCAGCGGCATGTTGAAAATCACAGACGAAACGAAGACCTACAACGAAGTGAAAATATTCTTCAGCAACGAAGACAAAACCATTACTGACACAATTACGGATAAAAACATCAGTCTTAAGAATGGCTCTATCTACGATTTTACATTCAGCAAGAAATTACCGCTGATTGTCGGAAAGGAAAACCGTTTCACTATCGGATATGAGTTGGAGGGAGACAGCAAAATCGAAGAGTTCGTCATCAAGAACCTTTCCTTTGCTCCGGAGAAACGCATCATTATAGAAGAAGGAACAGGTGCATGGTGCACTTATTGTCCGGACGGAATTGTTGCAATCGAACACATTTCCCAATCATTCCCCGGACAAATCATTCCGATATGCATCCATTACAACGATGTCTACGACATGTCAGCCTATACTGAAGCCTTAAATATCTTGGCTTTCCCCAATGCACGTGTCAATCGCAATCCGCTCATGGCATCAGCTTTTGCATTGAACAAGGAAACTTACTCATATAATTTCACTTCGGCTTCCGGAAACGAAACGATGCTAGACTTTGTTCTCCAAGAATTAGAAACGGAAGCTGAAGCCGGTATCGAGATTGACAAAGCCACGTTCGATAAATCGCTGAACCGCATAGATTTTAAGGTTGACATCAAGTAT
>JAFUNW010000176.1 GCA_017472905.1 Bacteroidaceae bacterium | reverse complement strand
GGAAACGAACGCGAAGGATTGTGGAAAGAATTCGTAAACCAACCCAACCGATTGATGCACATTCTTTGTGATAACCAAGAGAGTCTAGACCAAGCCAGCAGTTCAACAGGTAGTATTGTCACTATCCGTCAACGTTCCATTCAAACTCCCTATAATATTACAAATCCCGGATTAATGACAGCTTGGGGGTGTGAAACGGTAGATGAAATGAGAGAAAAAGGTTGGGGATTCAATGAAAGTGGTTACACCATTATAGATGAGGGGAATTATCCGACTGACAATGGACTGTATAACACTGCTTGTTTATGGAAATTGCTTAACATGACAGGAGGCTACTACGATAACAAAACAGCTACCTCATTCAATGGGGAAGTCAGATGGGATAATATATTAAACTACAAACAAACCAACAATGATGAAGATTTCTTCCTTAAGGAGGATACCAAATCCATGAAATATGGGGCCTTGGTACGAAATAGGGACAACAATGGAAACGGAGTGATTGATCCGGATGAAGTACGTTGGTATATAGCTTCATTGGAACAATTGTATGGTTTATACCTCGGAGGATTGGGATTATCAAGCGATGCACAATTGTATTCTTCCGAAACAGCTAGTCAGAATACCTGGCGTAGCCACATTGTTTGCAGCAACCAAACTACTATTACGAATAGTGACCAATATGTAAATAAATATCTACCGGAATTATTGTGGGCCGAAGAAGGAGTCTCCATTTCCGGATATGACCAAGATAGGGATTGGGATATGGTATCCCCCAATTCTATCCGATGTATTCGAAACTTAGGAATGGCCAATCCTACAGAAGATAATATATTTGACCCGGAAGCCAATATTCCTACACCAATCATTTTGATAGATAGTCCTGCGGAAAACGAATCCGTGAGTACCAGCACCGTCTACCGATTTGACCTGAGCAACATCAACGACAAATCAGTACGTTTCTATACGACCCGAGAATTGGAAGCAAGCAACGAACATAATGAGATGAGTCGTCCCTATTACGGTTTTGAAACAGCTTCTCATTTTACTCCTTACTCTAATTATTCAACCTTGAAAACATTGTTGGATAGCGGAGGTTCCCCTTGTCCCGAAGGATACCGTGTACCCAACGTTCGTGAAGCGGCATTATTGTCTCTCTATTGCCATTCCGATTGGTGGAATGGCAATACAATCTTATCTTGCTCCTATTTTTCACATGGAGTCTATGGTGATCAAAAAGATACAAGAGGAAAAGAAACATGGCAATTCAACAGCAAATACGTTACAATAGATGCAGCAACCGGTAATCTTCGATGTGTTCGTGACTGGAATCCTTTTTCCGAAGAGTAAAATTCAATCTTCAGAGTTTTTGTAGATGACAACAAAACAGCTCCAAATATCGAAGATACTGTATCTGTAGCCCCCATCTTTTCAAGACAGATATGCAATAGTTGTTGACAAATTACGTTATACAACCAAAGAAGAGGTTGGAATAAAGCTTTCATATCCATATTTTTTTCGTATTATTTGGGAGGAATCTGATTCTGATTTATCTTTGCATAACTTTTCTCTATACCTTATTAAATAAAGAGAAAGAGAATGTTTAAGACATGAATATTTGCACGTTGAGACATAGAATCGTTCCATTATTGGTATTGCTTTGGTTGGGATGTTGTCCGGTAAAAGCCCAATTTGATGCCCAGTTCAGTCATTATTGGGCTTTGCACTCTTTTTATAACCCTGCCTGTACAGGGCTTGCCAAAAAGCTCAATATCAATGGAACGTACAGTTCTCAACTGAGCGGATTTACCCGCAATGCAAAAACCATGTATTTCGGTGCAGATATGCCACTGGTCTTTGTTAACGAGAAACACAATGTCGGACTTGGATTCTTCAATGAGAGCATCGGTCTGTTCACCAATCAACGTTTTTTTGCACAATATGCTTTTCGTACCCACCTTTTAGGGGGACAATTGGGAGGCGGTTTACAAATAGGTCTGCTGAATGAAAGTTTTGATGGAAGCAAAGTAGACCTGGGCGAAGAGTCCGGAGGCAGCGACCCTGCATTCCCGACTTCTGAAGTAACCGGCAGTGGATTAGACATTGGTTTGGGACTCTATTATGAGCACCCTTGGTTCTATGCCGGCTTATCGGTCGCTCACTTGAATGCCCCAACCCTCATTTTGGGCGAAACCAATGAAATAAAGATAGATCCCACCTATTATTTTATAGGAGGAGGCAATATTCGGATGAAAAATCCGTTTCTTTCGATACAGCCCTCTGTAATGTTACAGACCGATGGGGTGGTTTTCCGTACAGATATAACCGGCCGATTGGTCTACACCAACGATGGGAAGAATTATTACGGCGGATTGGGATACTGTCCGGGTACTTCCTGCACTTTTTTGATTGGCGCATTGTTTCAAGGAGTCAACTTCGGATACTCTTATGAACTTTTTACCAACGAAATAGGAGCCGGGAACGGAAGTCACAATCTGTTTGTAGGATACCAGATGAACTTGGATTTCTTTAAGAAAGGGAAAAATAAACATAAAAGTATAAGAATACTGTAAATGCAGAAGTGATAAAGATATGATGAAGAATGGATTTATCGTTTTGAGTTTGCTTGTGACCGTCTTGTTTACCTCTTGTATGGGTTCCGGCCGTTCGGCCATGGCTTCGGGAGGAGAATTGACAGGGGTTAGTGGCACAAGCGTCAGCGAACCGGCACCTTATGGCATGATATTGGTAGAACGCGGTTCACTGAAAGTGGGTGCAGACGAACCCGACAGCCTTTGGGGAACAGTGATTCCTACCAAAGAAATTTCTGTTGATGCTTTTTGGATGGATGAGACTGAAGTGACCAACGCTGAATATCGACAATTCGTCTATTGGGTACGCGATTCAATTATCCGCGAACGTCTAGCAGACCCGAACTACGGTGGTGATGAAACATACAAGATTGAAGAAGACCGTTTTGGTGAGCCCATTACCCCGTATCTGAATTGGAAAAAGCCGATTCCTTGGAAAAAGCCTTCGGAAGACGAGCAGAGAGCCATTGAAAGTGTCTATAAAAAACATCCGGTAGACGGAACTTTGATGTTGGATGCTTCGCAAATGAATTATCGCTATGAGATTTTTGACTATACACAGGCTGCCTTGCGTAAGAACAGACTGGACCCGACACAACGCAACCTAAACACAGACGTGACTGCGAATGAAGATGATGTGGTCATGATTTCCAAAGATACCGCTTACATTGATGATGAGGGAATTATCCGCCGTGAAACCATTACCCGGCCACTCAGCGGATTGCACGATTTCTTGCATACCTATATTATCAACATCTATCCCGACACAACTTGTTGGGTCAACGATTTCCAAAACGCATCGAACGAATCGTATATGCGACTCTATTTCAATCATCCCAACTTCAGCGACTATCCGGTCGTAGGTGTTAGCTGGGAACAAGCCAACGCTTTCTGTGCCTGGCGTACAGACTACCTGTTGAAAGGATTAGGCAACGCGGCCAAATACATTCAACGTTATCGTCTGCCGACTGAAGTAGAATGGGAATATGCTGCACGCGGGAAAGAGGGCAATCCTTTTCCCTGGGAGAAAGAAGGAAGCAAATCGGAAGACGGATGTTTCTATGCAAACTTCAAACCGGCTCGTGGAAACTACACGAAAGATGGCAACCTGATCACTTCACGTGTAGGAACTTATGCTGCCAACTCCAACGGACTCTATGACATGGCCGGAAATGTGGCTGAATGGACTTCCACTGTTTATACAGAAGCCGGTGTACTATCCATGAGCGACTTAAATCCGACATTAGAATATAATGCAGCGAAAGAGGATCCTTACATGATGAAGAAAAAAAGTGTAAGAGGCGGCTCGTGGAAAGACCCCGAAACATTTATCCGTTCGGCATGGCGCAATTATGAATATCAGAACGAGACCCGTTCGTACATCGGATTCCGCTGTGTACGTACGCAGGTGGCAAACAGTAATAAGAAACAAAAAAGATAAGGTATAGGAGAGAACTGCTATGGCAAGCATAAAGCAATTGAACTTTTTGGCAAGAATACAACGCTGGATGGACAGCGTAACCGGCAAAACCGTAATGAACTATGCCTACAGTTGGGGAGCAGCTGTGGTTGTGTTGGGTGCATTGTTTAAAATCACTCACTTACCCGGAGGTAACCTGATGTTGTTTTTAGGAATGGGCACTGAAGTATTGGTATTCTTTATTTCAGGATTCGACCGACCATTTGACACAGAACTTCAGCGAGAGATTGCAGAAGCAGATGCTGCTGAACATTCAACCGGAGAAAACATTCCCAATGGAGGAATAGCCGGTGGAGGAACCGTAATTATTGCAGGAGGTAACGGACCGGCCGTTGTCGGCGGAGGTATAATCAGCGGAAACAATCTCCCAACAGGAGAAGGAGCAACAACTACCGGTGATTCGGGTAATGCAGCTCCCATTGTGCTTGGCGGTGGTGGTGGATATGCAGGCGGTCCAATCGGCGGACAACCTTTTACGACTGAAATGGAAGAGGCTACAGCCAACTATGTGGAACAATTGCAGAAATTAACAGAGACACTGGAGAAAGTAGCTAAACAAGCTGAGCTCATGACCGGCGAGACGGAGGAGATGGGTATAATGAACCGAAACATTACAGGACTGAACGCCATGTATGAACTGCAATTCCGTACAGTCAGTGCTCAAATGGCTACCATAGACCAAATAAACGAAGAGAATCGCAAGATGGTCAAACGCATCGAGGAGTTGAATGCTGTGTATACTCGTATGCTGGAGGCAATGACCACCAACATGAACATCAATAACCTTAAAGGGTAGGCTACTGTATGACAGGAAATAATCACAAAGGAGAAAGCCCGCGTCAGAAGATGATTAATCTGATGTATTTGGTGCTGTTAGCTATGCTGGCACTGAATGTATCATCGGATGTATTGAACGGCTTCTCGTTGGTTGACGAAAGTCTGAATCGCTCTACCGCCAACGCTTCCATGCAAAATCAGGCTATTTACCAAAATTTTGCAGACTACATGACAAAGAATCCGGAGAAAGCAGGCGAATGGAACGAACGGGCGCAATATGTGAAGTTGATATCCGACTCTCTTTATAATTTGGCAGAAGAACTGAAAGTTCGCATTGTTAAAACTGCTGATGGCAAAGAAGGAGATGTACGGAACATTTCAAACCGGGAAGACCTGGAAGCTGCTACGACCGTCATGCTGGCTCCCGTTACCGGAAAGGGTGAAAAACTATACAAAGCCATCAATGATTATCGCGAAGAGATATTGAAGATGGTTTCAGACACCGTACAAAAACGAATCATTAATGACAATCTAAGTACAGAAGTTCCCCGTACAGCCGTACTGATGGGGAAAAACTGGCAGGAATACATGTTTGAAAACATGCCTGTGGCAGCGGCCATTACCTTGCTAACCAAATTGCAAAGCGATGTACGCTATGCAGAAGGAGAGGTATTGCATACGCTCGAAAAGAATATCGATGTGGGCGACTTGCGCGTCAATCTGGTAGATGCGTTTGTCATTCCAAACTCACAAAGCGTTGTACGTGGCAGTAAATTCAGCGCACGCATCATCTTGGCTGCCGTAGACTCAACCCAACGCCCTGCTATTTATATCGATGGGAAACCTTTCGACAGTGAAACGGGTATCTACGAAACAGTCTGCTCCTCTACCGGAGAATTTACATTGAATGGTTATATGGAACTGGATCACGGCAATGGAGAGATGTTGCGCCGCGACTTTTCTCAGAAGTATACCGTAGTAGAACCTTCGGCAACCGTATCTGCCACACTCATGAATGTGTTGTATGCAGGATATGACAACCCTATCAGCATATCTGTACCCGGAGTTCCGAACAACCGAATACGTGCCACCATGTCTAACGGAACCTTGAAGCCGGCAGAGGGAGGCTATATCGCCCGTCCTACAACAATCGGACAAGATGCCGTTATAACAGTATCGGCTGAAATGGAAGGACGCAGTCAGGTGATGGCTGAATATAAGTTCAGAGTACGTTCGTTGCCAGACCCAATGCCTTTTATCGAGTATAAGGATGCTGACGGAAACATGCAACGTTATCGCGGTGGTGGAATGGCCCTTCCGAAAGCACAGTTATTGGCTGCAGAAGGAATCGTAGCTGCCATTGACGATGGTCTGTTGAATATCGGTTTCCGAGTTATCAGTTTTGAAACACTTTTCTTCGATAACATGGGCAACGCAGTAAACGAGGTAGCACAAGGTGCCGCTTTCTCTGCCAGACAAAAGAATATGTTCCGTAAATTGTCACGAGGCAAACGATTCTTCATTACCGGAGTAAAAGCTATAGGACCTGACGGAATAGAGCGACAACTTCCTGCTGCTTTGGAAGTGAAGATACAATAAAAACACTCTTGAATCAAGAGATTTGGTTTGACTATAATATATAAGGTATGAAACGAATTCTATTTATAGCAATGGCAACTTGTCTGGCTTTACAAGTTGCCGCCCAGCCCCCTCTTCGCAGGGCCAAGGCTAAGGAAGCTGCAAAGAAAGAGGCTTCCGCACCTTCGCTTTCAGAGCGTGCAAAGCTTCAATACAACGTGAATACTCCCGTTCCGGGTGAAGTCGTATGGAAACGCGACATCTATCGTACATTGGATTTGGAGAAAGAACAGAATGCCGTACTCTATTATCCGGTGGAACCAATGGGTAACCAAATGAACCTGTTCACATTATTGTTCAAGCTGTTGCTGAATGACGAAATTCCTGCTTATGAATATCGTTTGGACGGAACGGAAGTCATGACTTCGGAGAATAAGGTGAAAGTTACCGACTTGTTAGACCGCTTCCATGTGCTGTATGAAGAGAAGGACAAAAAACTTGTTGTTGACAACAGCGACATACCCTCTTCGGAAGTGTTGAGCTATTATATTAAGGAAAGTTCATTCTACGATCAGCGGACTGCAACTTATCAGACTCGGGTCGTAGCCTTGTGTCCGGTATTGCATCGCGATGACGGTTTTTCAGAACAAGCAACCAAATACCCCATGTTCTGGATTAATTATGACGAGGTCAGCCCTTATCTGGAACGAATGGGGGTGATGAGCAGCAGCTACAACAATGCTTCGAACATGAGCATCAACGACTTCTTCGTAACACACCGATACAAAGGGGATATCTACAAAACAACGAACTTGCGCAACCGTACAATTGCCCAATATTGCGAAACTGACAGTGCCGTAGCCAAAGAACAAAAACGAATAGAAGACCAGTTGATTGCTTTTGAACGTGGCTTGTGGGAAGCTCCCAAAAAGGAAGAACCGGCAGACACCACTGCGGTAGATTCTGAAAAGAAAAAAGAAAAGAAAACGCGCAGAGTTTCACGAGGAAGTACGGATAACGAAGATACAGAAGAAAAGAGCGAAGAGAAGAAAGTTGTGAAAGAGAAAAAAGAAAAGAAAAGCTCTTCGGCTCAACCACGTATGTCGGTACGCCGTCAACGCCGTTAACCATAAAATATCCAGAGAAATCAATAGAATTCAAACTTTTTTCCTATAAAACTCAACAATGTTCTGAATATTTTGTTTAAATAAGAAGAATTTAACTATATTTGCGGACATAAATTTAAAAACAAGGACTTATGAAAAAGATTTTTAGTGCATTACTCGTGGTTTTGAGCTTACTGTTCGTTGCTTCTCCGGCACAAGCACAATTTAAATGGGGTATCAAAGGAGGTTTGAATTTGTCGAAAGTTGATTTCAGCGATACAAAAAGTAATTTTGATGCCAAAAACTTTACCGGCTTCTTTATCGGACCGATGGCAGAATTTACACTTCCCGTTGTAGGATTGGGTGTAGACGGCGCGTTGCTCTATTCACAAACCGGTATATCATTCGTAGAAGATAACAATGCGGAAGAAACGTTGAAGAACCATGCAATCGAAATTCCTATCAACTTGAAATATACAATCGGATTGGGTAGTCTGGCTTCGGTATACGCTGCAGCCGGACCGCAATTTGCATTCAGTTTGTCAAGCGATAAATATCATTGGATGGACTATGCGTCAAAACCGTTCAAGAAGTCACAATTAAGTTTGAACCTCGGCGTGGGCGTGAAGTTGATAAAACACATTCAAGCCGGTGTTGTTTACAACATCCCGTTGGGCGACACTGCTGAATATGACGGAATCCAAGATGGCAATTTGGGACAAGTCTCCAATGCTGCTTGGGGAGCATTCACAGCCAAAAACAAAACATGGAAAGTGTCTGTTGCCTATATCTTCTAATGAAAGTTTAAACGGATTCATTTTATCATTAATAGCTTAAAAGGCATGG
>JAFUNW010000175.1 GCA_017472905.1 Bacteroidaceae bacterium | reverse complement strand
TTGGGCTGACAACGATGCGGATGCAAGAAATCATCATACTCCTGTATTGGGAGCAAATGATGGGGCCAGTGGGGTCGGTGCATTGTTGGAGATAGCTCGTTTGTTGCAGAAACATGGTCATCCAAATTTGGGAATCGATATTGTCTTTTTTGATGTGGAGGATTATGGTGCACCTCAGTTCCGGGCGGAGTATGACGGCGGATGGTGTTTAGGCTCGGAGTATTGGGGACGGAATCCGCATGTAGAGGGATATCATGCTCGGTTCGGAATATTGTTGGATATGGTAGGGGGGAAAGAGGCTACATTTTTTCAAGAAGGTTTTTCGAGAGAATATGCGCCCTCTATCGTGGATAAGGTTTGGGATGCTGCCGGACGTTTGGGGTATGCATCTTTTTTCCCGAAAGAAAACGGGGGATATGTGACGGACGATCATTTACCTGTGAATCGCTTGGCACGTATCCCTTGTATAGATATTATTCCGATGTTGCCTCATTGTGTGGAGTCTGGTTTCGGACCTACGTGGCATACGGTGAATGACAACATGGAACACATGGATAAGGGGACGTTGAAGGCTGTAGGGCAAACGGTATTGGAGGTGATTTATAATGAGAAGTAGATTTTATAAAAAAAATAAAACAGTATGTCAATAAAGGAGCTGCAAGACGAGGTGATAGAAGAATTCAGTGAATTGGAAGACTGGATGGACAGGTATCAGTTGCTGATTGATTTGGGAAATGATATGCCTCCGTTGGAGGACCGGTATAAAACCGAGGCAAACTTGATTGAAGGTTGCCAAAGCCGCGTGTGGTTACAAGCTGATTTGGTAGAGGGGAAAGTCCGATTTAAGGCGGAGAGTGATGCATTGATTGTAAAGGGGATAGTATCTCTGTTGTTGAGGATTCTTTCCGGACATACTCCGGATGAAATTTTGGAGAATGAGCTCTATTTTATAGATGAGATTGGACTGAAAGAGCATTTGTCACCGACACGTAGCAACGGTCTTTTGGCTATGGTGAAGCAGATGCGTATGTATGCATTGGCTTTTGGGAGTATGGGAGATAATAAATAATTGATTTTTTAATTTATAAATTTTTGATTTTCATGAAGACACTTTTAACGACATTGGCCTTGGCCGGCAGTCTTACTGTGTGTGCACAGACAGCTTCGCATGAAATGGTAATCCAAACAAAGAAATTGGGTGCGGAGATACAGCCTACGATGTATGGCCTGTTTTTTGAGGACATTAACTATGCAGCCGATGGCGGTTTGTATGCCGAATTGGTGAAAAACCGTTCGTTTGAATTTCCTTGCAACAACCTGCAAGGTTGGAAAGTTGCCGGTAAGGTAGAGTTGAAAAACGATGGACCTTTTGAGAAGAATCCGCATTATGTACGCTTGAACAGTTCCGGTCATGGACACAAGCATACGGCAATCGAGAACGAAGGATTCTTCGGTATCGGAGTGAAGAAAGGAGAGAAGTATCGTTTCAGTGTGTGGGCACGTACGGCGAAAGCCGATGGTACGGCTAAGATTTATGCAGAGATTGCCGATACGAAATCGATGGGAGAGAGTCAAGGAATGGCCGGTGCGGAAATCACTGTCGATTCTCATGATTGGAAAAAGTATGAGGTAGAACTTACTGCTAACAAAACGGAGGAGAAAGCTGTTTTGCGTGTTTTCTTGCGTGGACAAAACGGTGCGGATGTGGAGCATGTATCTCTTTTCCCTGTTGATACTTGGAGGGGACATAAGAACGGATTGAGAAAAGACTTGGTGCAAGCTTTGGCTGACATCAAACCGGGTGTATTCCGTTTCCCGGGTGGTTGCATTGTAGAGGGTACGGATTTGGATACTCGCTATAATTGGAAGAATTCAGTAGGTCCGGTAGAAAATCGTCCGTTGAACGAGAACCGTTGGCAGTACACTTTCGGTCATCGTTTCTTCCCGGATTATTATCAGACATACGGATTGGGATTCTATGAATATTTCTTGATGTCAGAGGAAATAGGTGCTGAACCGTTGCCTATTTTGAATGTTGGTTTGGCTTGTCAATATCAGAACAACCACGAGAGTGCACATTGTGCTGTGGCCGATTTGGAACCATTTGTTCAAGATGCTCTTGACTTGATTGAATTTGCTAACGGAACTACGGATACGGAATGGGGTAAGTTGCGTGCTGAAATGGGACATCCGGAACCGTTTAACCTCAAGTTCTTGGGCGTTGGTAACGAACAATGGGGTAAGGAATATCCGGAACGTTTGGAAGTGTTCGTAAAAGCGTTGCGTGAGAAACATCCTGAAATCATGATTGTTGGTTCATCAGGTCCGAACTCTGAAGGTCGTGACTTTGATTATTTATGGCCGGAGATGAAACGTTTGAAAGTGGATCTTGTTGATGAACATTTCTATCGTCCGGAGAAATGGTTCTTGGCTGCCGGTAGTCGTTATGACAAATATGACCGTAAGGGACCGAAGGTATTTGCCGGAGAATATGCATGTCACGGAGCCAATGGCAAGAAATGGAATCACTTCAATGCTGCTTTGTTGGAAGCTGCTTTCATGACGAACCTTGAGCGTAATGCCGACATTGTACACATGGCTACGTATGCTCCGCTTTTTGCACATGTGGAAGGTTGGCAATGGCGTCCGGATATGATCTGGTTCGATAATCTTCGTTCGGTACGTACTTGTAGTTATTATGTACAACAACTTTATGCTCATAACAAGGGTACGCATGTGTTGCCGTTGACCATGAATAAGCAAACTGTTTGTGGTGGGGAAGGACAAGACGGACTTTTTGCCAGTGCTGTATGGGATAAAGAGAGTGGTTCTTACATTGTGAAAGTGATTAATACTTCAGATAAGGTTCAGCCTGTTACTTTGAA
>JAFUNW010000174.1 GCA_017472905.1 Bacteroidaceae bacterium | reverse complement strand
TTTATTATTTTAATATTTTTATTCTCTCTTGTACATAGAATATTCTATTTCTGCATCTTCTCTTATCAATTACACAAAAGTAAGATTATCACTTGTGCCGTCAATATTCTCAGAAACATAGCCAATGGATAAACAGTTGAATATCCTACAGCCGGAGCATCGTTCCCTGCTGTCTGATTTGCATAGGCCAAAGCCGGTGGATCAGTCGTACTTCCTGCTATTAATCCCATCAGAGTGAAATAATTCAACTTATAATGCATTCGAGCCACCGTTCCCATGATAAGAATAGGCAATACGGTAATCAAAAAGCCACAACCGACATACAGCAAGCCATCCCCATCAACAACCGTCTGTACGAATGTCTCGCCCGCTTTGATTCCCACACTGGCTAAAAAGAGCGACAAACCGATTTCACGAAGCATCAAATTTGCACTCATGGTTGTATAAGTCACCAACTTGAGTTTATATCCGAAACGTCCGATTAGGATTGCTACGACTAGCGGACCTCCGGCCAAGCCTAACTTTACGGGAGTCGGTATTCCGGGGAAAGCTATCGGCAAGCTGCCAAACAGGATTCCTATAAATATTCCCACAAAAATGGTTAGTATATTCGGATGATCCAGACGCTTTAGGGAATTACCCATCTTATGCGCCACCCGTTCTACGGCATCTTGCGGACCAACTACCATCAGGCGGTCACCAACCTGCAACACCAGATTTCGATTTGCAAAAAGGTCCATTCCCGAACGATTGACGCGAGTGACATTCACTCCGTACATACTGCTAAAATGAAGCGAACCCAACGTCTTTCCATTCATTTTGGGTTGGGTAATCAAAATTCGGCGGGAAACCATCGGAACATCCTGCTTCTCCCAATCCACCTGAATCTGCGGACCGACAAATGCAATAATTGGATCCGCATCATCCTCGGCACATACAATGAACAGTTGGTCACCGACATGAAAAACCGTATCCCGGGTAGGAATGCTTACATGGCCATTTTGTAATATGCGTGAACACACGAATTCACGTCCAAGGAACTCTTTTACCTCCAACAATGTCTTTCCATTTAATGCCTCGTTTCTCATTTCAATGTGCATCAAATGGGGCTTCATATGCGGGTTCGCTTCTTCTTCTTGACGTAACTGTTCTTCTTCCTTCTCCAACTTTATGCTGCAAATGTACCGCAAAAGAATCGTTGCACCAATGATACCCACCACTCCCAAAGGATAAGCGCAGGCATAACCGTTTGCAATCTGCGGGCCATTGTACCCGATTTGGTTTAGAGCTTCGTTTGCAGCACCCAGACCGGGCGTATTCGTCACAGCTCCACATAGAACTCCCACCATCATGGGTAGATCCTCCGGTGAGAAGAAACAGTAATAAAGAAGAAGCATGACTGCGATGTTCAACAGAACAACACCGGATGCTATCAGATTCATGGATATTCCTCCTTTCTTGAACGAAGAAAAGAAAGATGGTCCGACTTGAAGACCTATGCAGAAGACAAAAAGAATCAATCCGAAGTCCTGAATAAAATTCAAGATTTCACGATTTCCGGTAAAACCCCAATGTCCGACCAGGATACCTACAAACAAGACGAACGTGACTCCTAAAGAAACACCGAAAATCTTCATTTTACCCAAAAGTACCCCACAAGCTACCACAAAAGAGTAGAGCAACACGATATGGGCTATCGAATCTGAATCAAGCAAAAGCTTCTGCAACCATTCCATAACATTCGTTTTAAAAACTCTGCAAAAGTAGCCAAAATGAGGAAGCCAACAAATTATTCTTATTTATTTTTATTTAGTTTTTATGCGGACTAAGTATTTGTTCCTGCTGCATTTTTTTTCCATTTGCCAATTGTAAACTCCATATTACAATCATAACACTCCAAGAATCCTACTTCACCCCTACATTGGGGAGTGATCGGTTCTTTTTTCAAGGTTGCTTTTAACAATCCGACTATGCTCATTTTTCAATTTCCCATGCATCATTTCTTTAATCAGCGCCGCTGATTATATAATCAGCGACACAAACTATATAATCAACGGCGCGAATTATATAATCAACGACCTAAATCAAACTTTTCCACGAATCCACATCGGTTTTTCCAAACTTCGTCAAGAGTTTTTCCGGCAGTGACATTTTGTTTTCCACTACAGAAAGCAAAGCTACAACCCCTGTTTTTGCAAACTCCATATTACAAAACAAAGAATTCAAGGCATACACCTTATTATAAATAGGTGAACATATAAAAAGAGAGACCGGAAAAGAGAAAAAATCTTGTTCCCCACAAAGAAGTATTTGCTACTTTTGCAAAAGAAGAATTAAGAAACAAAATATTAATCTTAATAAAAAGTTTAAAGACTATGGCAAATAGTAAAGAGAAACTCTTTTCTGATTTCGCTCCCGTCTCCACACAAGAGTGGATGGACAAAATCAATGTCGATTTGAAAGGAGCCGATTATGAGAAGAAACTGGTTTGGAAAACCAACGAAGGATTCAAAGTAAAGCCGTTCTACCGGAAAGAAGATCTTGAAGGAATGAAAACGACAGAGGGACTTCCCGGAGAATACCCCTATGTAAGAGGAACCAAAAAGGACAACACTTGGTTTGTTCGTCAAAACATTCAAGTGGAATCTCCCCAAGAAGCCAATGCCAAAGCACTTGACATCTTAAACAAGGGAGTAGACTCCATTGGATTCAGCCTCAAAAAGAAAGATCTTTGTCCCGAATTCATTGAAACACTATTAAACAATATTTGCGCCGACTGCATTGAATTGAACTTCTCGACCTGTCAAGGGGCAGTCGTAGCATTGGCTAAATTGCTGGTTGACTATTTCCGGAAGCAAGGCTATAACTTGGAAAACCTCAAAGGCTCGATCAACTACGACCCGATGGGCAAGATGATGGTACGCGGCAAAGACCTCAGCAACTACGTTGCAACCGCCAAAGAATTGATTGAAACACTTGCAGAGCTGCCTAAATATCGTTGCATCAACGTCAATGCCATCGAACTGAACAATGCGGGTTCATACATCTCCCAAGAATTAGGTTATGCCCTCGCTTGGGGAAACGATTACCTCCATGCGTTGGTTGAAGCCGGTGTTCCGGCAGACACTGCGGCGAAGAAGATCAAGTTCAACTTCGGTATCAGTTCCAACTATTTCCTTGAAATCGCCAAGTTCCGCGCAGCTCGCATGTTATGGGCCAACATTGTAAACGAGTATAAACCGGCATGTGAATGCGCCTGCAAGATGGCTGTTCATGCCGAGACCTCGACATTCAACCTGACCCTATTCGATGCACACGTAAACATGCTTCGCACACAAACCGAAGCGATGAGTGCTGCATTGGCCGGAGTAGATTCCATGACTGTCAGCCCCTTTGACAAAGCATACCAAGCTTCCGATGATTTCTCTGAGCGTATCGCCCGCAACCAACAACTGTTGCTGAAAGAGGAATGCCATTTCGACAAAGTGGTAGACCCGGCTGCCGGTTCCTATTTCATCGAGAATCTGACCGTTTCGATAGCACAACAAGCATGGAACCTCTTCCTGCAAGTAGAAGAAGAAGGGGGTATGTTGACTGCCATCAAAGCCGGTAAAGTGCAGGCTGCCATCAACGCCAGCAACAAGGCTCGCCACGAAGCCGTATCGAAACGCAAAGAAATTCTTCTCGGAACCAATCAATATCCGAACTTCAGCGAATCTTCTGAGGGAAAGACTCCGACAACAGTTTCTTGTTGCTGCGGAGACAACGATTCTTGCGAAAAGCCCATTGCCACTCTGGACCAATCACGTGCTGCCAGCGAATTCGAAGCTTTGCGTCTGGAAACCGAGAACTCTGGCAAACGTCCCAAAGCATTTATGCTCACTATAGGAAATCTGGCCATGCGTCAGGCTCGCGCCCAATTCTCATGCAACTTCCTGGCTTGTGCCGGATACGAAGTGATAGACAACCTTGGTTTCCCCACCATTGAAGAGGGTGTGGAAGCTGCCTTGAAAGCAAATGCAGACATTGTCGTGCTCTGTTCAAGCGATGACGAATATGCCGAATATGCCGTTCCTGCTTATCAAGCACTGAACGGACGGGCCATGTTCATCGTTGCAGGTGCTCCGGCTTGCATGGAAGACCTTAAAGCCGCCGGCATCGAACATTTCATTCACGTACGTTGCAACGTATTGGAGACCCTCAAGCATTTTAATGCGCTTTTGAACATATAATTAATTTACGATTTACTATTTACGAATTACGATTTATTTTGTGATTTGATTATTTAACGATTTATGAACAAAGCGGAGTTACAGGAACGGATGACTGCTTTTGCGGTACGCATCGTAAAGATGGTCGATTCTATGCCTTCTACAGTGGCAGGACTTGCTATCGCACGACAAATTATGCGCTCAGGAACCTCTCCTTCAGCTAACTACCGTGCTGCTTGCCTTGCAAAATCCGACAAGGACTTCATCAACAAGATGAAGATGGTAGAAGAAGAGTTGGACGAAACATGCCACTGGCTCGAAATCATCATGCGAAGTGAGATAATGTCGGCATCCCGCCTTAAACCTCTGCATCAGGAATCTTCAGAATTACTGAATATTATAGCAAAATCGGTCATTACGACACGCAATAGGATGAATGCGGAAGAAATCGTCCAATCGTCCAATCGTAAATAAAATAGGATACGGATGAAATAGTAAAATCGTCCAATCGTAAATAAATAGTAAATAGTAAATCACCAAATAGTAAATTACAAAGATGAAACCGAATTTTAGAAACATAGATATTTATGCCGGATTCAAAGCTCAAAACGGAGCTGAATGGCAACAAGCCAATGGCATCAGTGCCGATTGGAAAACACCGGAACAAATCAACGTTAAGCCGGTTTATACCAAAGAGGATTTGGAAGGAATGGAACACCTCGACTATGTAGCCGGTATCCCTCCCTACTTACGCGGACCTTATTCCATGATGTACACGTTCCGTCCCTGGACCATCCGTCAATATGCCGGATTCTCTACGGCGGAAGAGAGTAATGCATTCTATCGCCGTAATTTGGCCAGCGGACAAAAAGGTCTGTCTGTTGCTTTCGACCTCCCTACTCACCGAGGATACGACCCCGACCACGAACGTGTAGTCGGCGATGTCGGTAAAGCCGGTGTATCCATCTGTTCTTTGGAGAACATGAAAGTGTTGTTCGATGGCATTCCCTTGAACAAGATGTCTGTCTCCATGACGATGAACGGAGCCGTACTGCCTGTACTTGCTTTCTACATCAATGCCGGATTGGAACAAGGAGCCAAACTCGAAGAGATGGCCGGAACCATCCAGAACGACATTCTGAAAGAGTTCATGGTGCGCAACACCTACATCTATCCGCCTGCATTCTCCATGAAGATTATCTCCGACATCTTCGAATACACTTCACAGAAGATGCCGAAATTCAATAGCATCTCCATTTCAGGCTACCACATGCAGGAAGCCGGAGCCACTGCCGACATCGAATTGGCCTATACCTTGGCCGATGGACTCGAATACCTCCGTGCAGGTGTTGCCGCAGGTATCGACATCGATGCTTTTGCTCCGCGCCTCTCATTCTTCTGGGCCATCGGTATGAACCACTTCATGGAAATAGCCAAGATGCGTGCAGCACGTATGCTGTGGGCCAAGATTGTGAAACAGTTCAATCCGAAAAACCCCAAATCGCTCGCTTTGCGTACTCACTCACAAACTTCGGGATGGTCATTGACCGAGCAAGACCCGTTCAACAACGTTGGACGTACCTGCATCGAGGCTATGGCTGCTGCTTTGGGACACACCCAATCGCTGCATACCAACGCACTGGACGAAGCCATCGCCTTGCCTACCGACTTCTCGGCTCGTATTGCGCGTAACACACAAATCTATATTCAAGAAGAAACATACGTATGTAAGAACGTAGACCCTTGGGGAGGTTCATACTACGTAGAGAGTCTGACCAACGAGTTGGCTCACCGTGCTTGGGAGCACATTCAAGAAATCGAAAAACTCGGCGGTATGGCCAAAGCCATCGAAACAGGCATTCCCAAGATGCGCATCGAAGAGGCTGCAGCCCGTACACAGGCACGCATCGACTCCGGAACACAGACCATCGTGGGTACAAACAAATATCGCTTGGAGAAAGAAGACCCCATCGACATTCTGGAAGTAGACAATACGGCTGTTCGTCTGGAACAGATAGAGAACCTGAAGCGATTGAAAGAGGGACGCAACGAAGAAGAGGTACAACGCGCATTGGAGGCCATCACCCGTTGTGTAGAAACCCAAGAAGGCAATCTTTTGGAACTGGCGGTAGAAGCAGCACGCGTACGTGCCACTTTGGGCGAAATTTCAGACGCTTGCGAGAAAATAGTAGGACGTTATAAAGCAATAATCAGAACAATATCAGGCGTGTATTCATCAGAAAACAAAAAGGATGCAGACTTCGCACGGGCTTGCGAACTGACCGAAGAATTTGCGAAAAAAGAAGGACGCCGTCCGCGTATCATGATTGCCAAGATGGGACAGGACGGACACGATCGTGGAGCTAAAGTTGTGGCTACCGGATATGCCGACTGC
>JAFUNW010000014.1 GCA_017472905.1 Bacteroidaceae bacterium | reverse complement strand
TAGGCCAATTTTACCCGTTGATTCTCTCCACCTGAAAGAGTCGAAGAGGATTGTCCCAACTTGATGTAACCCAAACCTACTTCTTGAAGCGGCCGAAGCTTGCGAACAATCTTCTTTTGTCCATGTTCCCAAAAGAAATCTATGGCTTGGTTCACCGTCATATCTAATACATCGCAGATGTTCTGTCCGTGAAACTTGACTTCCAGAATTTCCTTTTTGAAACGTTGTCCGTGACACGACTCACACTCCAACACCAGGTCGGCCATGAACTGCATCTCTACGGTAACAGTGCCCTCGCCCTTGCACTCTTCGCAACGCCCGCCTTCCGAGTTGAAAGAGAAGTAGCCGGCCGTATACCCCATTTGTTTGGCATATATCTGCTCTGCGAAAAGTTTGCGAATCTCGTCATAAGCTTTCACATAAGTAACCGGATTGCTTCGCGATGACTTGCCTATGGGATTCTGGTCTACGAACTCGATGTTTTTCACCATCTTAAGGTCACCCTCCAAGGAGAGAAATTCACCGGGACGTTCGGTCGTTTCGTCATATTCGCGCTTCAATGCACGGTAAAATATGTCGCGCACCAAAGTGGACTTGCCGGAACCACTTACGCCGGTAACAACCGTCATGACATTCAGCGGGAATCGTACGTCTATACCTTTTAGATTATTTTGTCGAGCTCCTTTTACCTCTATATAGTTGTTCCAAACTCGATGGCCGGGCGGCAATGGAATTTGTTCCTCTCCCAAAAGATATTTTACGGTGTAACTATTACTGTCCGGACGTAGATCTTTCATATCTCCTTCGTAGACAATCTCTCCTCCCAATCTACCGGCATTCGGGCCAATGTCAATGATGTAGTCCGCCGCACGAATAATCTCTTCATCGTGCTCCACCACTACAACAGTATTGCCCAAAGCCTGCAATTGCCTGAGCACTTTAATCAAACGCCCTGTGTCGCGACTATGCAGTCCGATGCTCGGCTCGTCCAGGATGTAGAGCGACCCTACCAGACTGCTTCCCAATGACGTTACCAAGTTGATGCGCTGGCTCTCTCCGCCGGAAAGTGAATTGCTCAATCGGTTCAGCGTCAGATAACCCAAACCGACATCCAACAGCAACTGCAAACGCTTGTTGATTTCCAACAGTATTCGTTTGGCAACGGCTGCATCATGTTCATCCAAAGTCAGATTATCGAAAAAGGGCTTTAAATCGCTAATGGACAAATCGACTAAATCCGTTATGGAACGTCCACCCACCTTGACATAGCCCGCTTCTTTCTTTAAACGGGTTCCATGACAGACCGGACAGAGCGTCTTCCCACGATAACGTGAGAGCATTACGCGATATTGAATCTTATATTGATTTTCCTCAAGCATCTTAAAGAAAGAATCGATGCACACTTTGTCACGCGGACCATGCCAAAGAATATCTTTCTGTTCCTGCGTCAGATTATAGTACGGCTCAAAAACAGGAAACTTGTACTTCGGTGCGTTTCGAATGAACTCTTTCAACCATTCGCCCATCTTTTCGCCACGCCAGCAGACCACAGCGCCATCATAGACGCTCAGCGCCGTATTAGGGACAACCAAACTTTCATCAATGCCTATGACCCGACCGAAACCGCCGCACTCAGGACAAGCTCCGATCGGCGAATTGAAAGAAAACATGTGGTCTGACGGTTCCTCAAACTCTATTCCGTCCGCCTCAAACTTTTTACTGAACGTATAGAGAAGTCCGGCCGGATAGAAGCGAAGTAAACATGTTCCGTCTCCCTCATAAAATGCCGTTTCCACCGAGTCAATCAAGCGACTGATGGTATCT
>JAFUNW010000173.1 GCA_017472905.1 Bacteroidaceae bacterium | reverse complement strand
CTGGTTCTCCACTTTGGACGAAACCAATACTTCAAGCGCCGGCGCGGTGACCTTCTTCTTCCACCCAAAGAACAAGAAATCATCCAAATAGCTCTTGAAAAGAGTGGAGTCACCCGAAAAATGGAGTTTGATAGTTATGTAGAATCCATTAATTGGAGACCTTAGTCCGTCCCACATAGGTGGTACAGCTATCCTATATAGCCGGTACTATAGTATTACATAGGAAGTACAGGAGTACTACATAATATGCATTATAACAGATATTATAGTATCCTTTTTGAGAAAACAAAAAAGAATACTCCGTTTATGTAGTAGCCTCATTTCCATCAAATAACATCTTTAGCTGACGGTCTATCGGATTAGACTATCGAAAACGATTTGGCTCAATTAAAGAGAGGCGATTTTGGGTCAATCATTTGGCAATTTTATCAAAAGTTGCCATGGAGTTGCTACACCATTTGCAGACTGTGCATGTGGACTTTTCCAATTGTTCTGCCAGCCATTTACCAGTCTTCTGCCGTTTAATAAGTACGACTTTTATACGATTCAGATTTGCCATTGTATGCTAACAGATTTAGATATGTTGCAAATGTATTAAAATAATTGTGAAACGAAAAAGACTTTGGTTAGAATTTGCTTATCTCATGGATTTTTCGCACCTGTAAAAGAAAAATATGGCATTATTCAAAGAATATAAAAATCATCCAAATGAATATGTTAGCGTAATCTTTAATATAATTGGGGCTCTTTCTGACAAAAGAAGTATTCTTTCTTGGAGGTTTCAAAAAAAAATGGTTTCTTTGCAAATCATTTTAAGAATGTTATTATTAATATAATATTTGTTTATGAAAGGAATCGTATTGGCCGGTGGTAGTGGTACTCGTTTGTATCCCATCACGAAGGGTGTCAGCAAACAGTTGATTCCCATTTTTGACAAACCAATGATTTATTATCCTATTTCAGTGTTGATGTTGGCCGGCATCCGTGAAATATTGATAATATCAACTCCACATGATTTACCGGGATTTAAACGACTGTTAGGCGATGGTAGCGATTATGGAGTTCGGTTTGAATATGCAGAACAACCTTCTCCGGATGGTTTGGCACAAGCTTTTATAATCGGAGAGGAGTTTATTGGAAATGATGCAGCTTGCTTGGTTTTGGGTGATAATATTTTTCATGGACGCGGTTTTACACAGATGTTGCGTGAGGCTGTGCGTATGGCTGAAGAGGAAAACAAAGCAACAGTATTTGGCTATTGGGTGAGTGATCCGGAACGCTATGGAGTTGCAGAATTTGATAAGGAAGGAAATTGCTTAAGTATAGAAGAAAAACCTACCGAACCTAAGAGTAATTATGCCGTAGTAGGACTCTATTTTTATCCGAATAAAGTAGTTGAGGTCGCAAAGAATATTAAGCCTTCAGCTCGTGGGGAGTTAGAGATTACAACGGTCAATCAACAATTTCTAGATAATAAAGAATTGAAAGTTCAGACTTTAGGTCGTGGTTTTGCATGGTTGGATACCGGTACGCACGATTCATTGAGCGAAGCTTCTACGTTTATTGAAGTTATAGAAAAGCGTCAAGGACTAAAAGTTGCTTGTTTGGAAGGTATTGCTTATCGCCAAGGATGGATTTCAACAGAAAAGATGCGTGAATTGGCACAGCCGATGTTGAAAAATCAATATGGTCAATATCTGTTGAAAGTTATAGAAGAGCTTTCTGCTCCTTAATTTTCTCATAAAAAATAAAAACATGAATGTAATAGAGACATCGATAGAGGGAGTTTTCATTATTGAACCACGAATTTTTACGGATGCTCGTGGTTACTTCTTTGAATCTTTTTCCGAACGCCTGTTTTCTGAAAAGGTTCGTGAAATAAAGTTTGTTCAAGATAATGAAAGCAAGTCCGGATATGGCGTATTGCGTGGATTGCATTTTCAAAAGCCTCCTTATGCGCAAAGTAAATTGGTTCGTTGTGTACGTGGAGCTGTATTGGATGTGGCAGTTGATATTCGGAAAGGTTCTCCTACGTACGGACAATGGGTAAGTTGTGAACTGACCGAAGAGAATCATCGTCAATTCTTTATTCCGCGTGGATTTGCTCATGGCTTCAGTGTATTGAGCGAGGAAGTTGTATTTCAATATAAATGCGACAATTATTATGCTCCGAAAAGTGAAGGCGCATTAGCTTGGAATGATCCAGATTTGTGTATTGATTGGCGTATTCCGTCTGATAAGATAGTGTTGAGCGAGAAAGATACACATCATCCTTTCTTAAAAGATTTTGATTCTCCATTTGATTATAGTGTAAACTTGTATGAATAGTGATTCACACCAGGTGAAAAAATATTTCTACAAAATGTGAATTTACATTGTGAAATTGATGAGGGTTATGCCCGAAACATGAAACATAGAAATAATAAATAGTAAATAATGAAAAATATTATAATTACCGGTGGAGCCGGTTTCATTGGAAGTCATGTAGTTCGACTTTTCGTTAATAAATATCCCGATTATCATATTATCAATCTTGATAAATTGACTTATGCCGGTAATTTGGCAACTTTGAAAGATATAGAAGATAAGCCTAATTATACGTTTGTAAAGGCCGATATTTGCGATTTTGATTTAATCCTAAAATTAATGCAGGAGTATCAGGTGGATGGTATTATTCATTTGGCAGCTGAGAGTCATGTGGATCGTTCTATAAAAGATCCGTTCACTTTTGCTCGTACCAACGTAATGGGGACTCTTTCGCTTTTACAGGCTGCTAAAATTTATTGGGAGTCTTTGCCTGAGAAATATGAAGGAAAACGTTTCTATCATATTTCTACGGATGAAGTGTACGGCGCTTTGGAATTGACACATCCCGAAGGTGTAAAATCGGAAATTAGTGCACATGAAGTATACGGTGATGATTTTTTCCGAGAAACGACCAAGTATAATCCGCATTCACCATATTCTGCATCCAAAGCAAGCAGCGATCATTTTGTGCGTGCTTTCCATGATACTTACGGTATGCCGACAATTGTAACGAATTGCTCCAACAATTATGGTCCTTATCAATTTCCCGAGAAATTAATCCCACTCTTCATTAATAATATTCGGCATCGAAAACCTTTGCCGGTTTATGGAAAAGGAGAGAATGTACGTGATTGGTTGTATGTTGT
>JAFUNW010000172.1 GCA_017472905.1 Bacteroidaceae bacterium | reverse complement strand
CTCTATATGCAATACGTTGGAGAGTGTCGATGGTTTGTTGCTTACCGGGGGCGGGGATATCAATCCATTGTTTTTAAACGAAGAACCTCTGAAGAATCTGGGTTCTATTAATCATCGGCGTGATAGGCAGGAACTATTGTTGGTTCGTTTGGCAGCCGATCGACAAATCCCGATATTAGGTATTTGTCGGGGTATTCAAATAATGAATGCAGCGTTAGGAGGTTCTTTGTATCAGGATATTTATTCGCAGCATTCTTCGGCTTGCATCAAGCATAGTCAGGATTTGGACCGAAGTTACGCATCTCATACGATAGAGGTCGAATCCGGAAGCCTATTGAGTCGTATATTTAATGGTGAATCGCGATTGCCTGTGAATTCGTTTCATCATCAAGCAATAAAAGAGGCTGCGCCTGGATTCAGAATTTGTGCACGTGCTGTTGATGGTATTGCAGAGGCAATGGAGTCTACAGAATACAAATCTATGTTGGGTGTGCAGTGGCATCCGGAGTGTATGATTCTTCAAGGAGATGAAACAATGTTGCCTCTTTTCTATTGGTTAATAGGTGAAGCGGTGTCGTATCGGGATGCACGAAAGGTGCATGAACGTATCATTACTTTGGACTCTCATTGTGATACTCCCATGTTTTTTGATCAAGGTGTCTCTTTTAATACACGTGATTCAAAGGTATTGGTGGATTTGCATAAGATGAAGGAGGGCGGATTGGATGCAACCATCATGGTCGCCTATTTGAAGCAATTGGAGCGGGATGATGATTCTCTATTGGCTGCAACAGCCAAAGCCAACCGCCTATTGGATGAAATAGAAGAGATGGTAGCGCAACATTGTACTGCAGTGGAACTGGCCTATACTCCCGAAGATGTTGCAAGGAATAAATGGCAAGGGAAAAAGTCCATTATGCTAGGCATCGAAAACGGATACGCCATAGGTCGTAAGTTGGAAAATGTAGCAGCGTTTCGTAAAAGAGGAGTTGTATATATGACATTGTGTCATAACGGAGATAATGACATCTGTGGTTCTGCGCGTGGCGAAGGTATGCATGAAGGCGTTACTCCGTTTGGCGAAGAGGTGATTCGTGAAATGAATCGTCTGGGTATGATGGTAGACCTTTCTCATGCCGGTGAAAAAAGTTTCTTTGATGCCTTGAGTATAAGTTCCAAACCGATTGTTTGTTCCCATTCTTCGTGTTATTCGTTGTGTAATCATCCGCGTAATTTGACGGATGAACAGTTAAAAGCATTGGCAAAGTGTGGTGGAGTAGCACAAGTTTGTTTGTATAGTGGCTTTCTCCGTTCGAATGCCCCGGCTACCATTGAAGATGCGATAGACCATCTTCATCACATGGTGAATGTCATGGGAATAGATCATGTCGGTATCGGTACGGATTTTGATGGAGATGGAGGTATTATTGGTTGTGCATCTGCTTCTGAATTGATTAATTTCACTCGTGCTCTTTTGAAAGAACGTTATAGTGAGGAAGATATAAAAAAGATTTGGGGAGAAAATTTCTTCCGGGTGATGAGGGAAGTGCAAAATGTTTATCCAATAAAATAAATGTAAGCATACTCTATATTAATAGTCATACAGAAGCCAAAAAAGTTGTAGAAATTATTCGCGATATAGAAAATATCAGTAACTTTGTCCCCTACAGACACATTTTTGAATGTCTGTAGGATATTATAATTGAATATAATTATGCTTTTGCGATTATTTCTAAATACCATAAAACCTTCGAATAAAGAATTGAAGAGTAAAACACGCGGAATTTTTACAAAGATAAAGATTCTGTTATATCAATCTATGTTGAAGCGATTGCTTAAGACCTATTCTCATTATGCCATATCTGATACAATTTTTATAAATAGCAGGAAGATTAAAATTGTTCATGAATATAGAGATGTTGAATTTGAGAATGAACTGGTTAGAAATAAGATACCGTTTAAGCCTAAGGTAACTGATGCGTCAATCCCTATGACCAGACAGAAAAGTCGTAGAACTCGTCATTTTAGTTATTTTAATTTTAAAAGTTTATTGACGGCATATGTTGATGCAAGAAAGGTATTTGTTAAGCACGATGAATCTTATTCTGTTTATGGCGATATCAATGGCAGAATCAAGGTATCTTCTGCAAATGATGCGATTACTCAATCGGTAATAGAGATTTTGTCGCCATACAGAACATCTGTATCCAAGGAAACAAGTACTCCTCTTTCGATAGAGAAAGCCGGAGATTCAATTGAAGTTAAGAAACCGGAGGTTAAACCTCTTGACATTAAGAAACCACAAAAAACGCCTAAAAAACCGGCCAAAGGTCTCTTTGAAAAAGATAGGGTCATATTGACTATTACGCCTAAAGCAGATTCTGATAATAATGATACGAATCCGGAGAAGAGACTTCCTCAGCCTGAAGAACAACCTCTGTCGATTGAGAAAAAAGGATTTGAAATAGATACGAGTTTCTAAGTAATTACTAGTAAATCATATATAAACTATGGATGCAATTTCTACAAAAATTCAAGGAGCATTTGCGGATTATGCCATTTGTAAAGATAAATCTGCATACGGTTTATTTGCCGGACGTAATTTGCCTACTTTCGTTAAGGATTATATTCTCAATCGTTTTTCAAAAGGAGAGGAGAGAGACGAAGACGGAATCAGGGAATACCTGGCGGCAAAAATGCCCCAGAATAGCGATAGCCTCATGATGCGACTTCTTGAAGGGGAGAAGGTCAACATAACTACGCGCATTGTGATAAAGACCCAATTAGACAATGGAAAGGTTGCATTTATGCTTCCGGATCTTAATATCACCGCAAATATGTTTATCCATCCGGTAGTTTTAAGTGACAATAAGGATGAATTGGTCGAAGGCGAAAATTGGGGAAATATAACTATGCAGTATATACCACCGGAAGGTAGGAAAAAGGGCTATGTAGTAATGATTTCCTATAAATCCTTTAACCCCTATAAAAATCTTGATTTTGAGGATTTTATATCTCATAGAGAATTATTTAGTACAGACGAATGGATTGATGTACTGTTGACTGCAATGGGTTATGAACCTGATAGTTTCCATTCAATGGATGCTAAATTTACAATGATTTCAAGGTTGTTGCCGGCCATTGAACCGAACTTGAATTTCGTGGAACTGGGTCCCAAATCTTCCGGTAAAAGCTTCACATACAATAATCTTAGTCAATATTTTCGCATGATTAGCGGAAAATGTACGAGAGCTCAACTCATATACAATCATGCCACGAAGCAATATGGCGTCATTAAAAATCACGATTTGATTGT
Source organism: Bacteroidaceae bacterium (assembly GCA_017472905.1). Classification (GTDB taxonomy): domain Bacteria; phylum Bacteroidota; class Bacteroidia; order Bacteroidales; family Bacteroidaceae; genus Phocaeicola_A. Next base: position 572 of record JAFUNW010000172.1, on the reverse strand, counting down.
TTTTGACGAAGTTTCTACCTTGAGTTTCGATGATCAATCCGGAGAGTTGCAAGGTTTCTTGAAGAGCTATCTGGAGGCTGGTACAGCATCATTGGCAAATATCAAAATTGTATCGTCATGTGGTCTTGGATTGGCCGGAAACATAGCTTTAACGGAAGACTTACAACCGGTAAACGAGAGCTTTCAGACTGCTTTGCCGAATATTTTCCGTTCTTCCGCAATGATGGATCGTTTCCATCTATTCATTCCGGGATGGAAGCTTCCTAAAATCTCCGAAGGTCAAATCTATTATGGTTGGGCAATTGATACCGAGGTCTTTTCGGAATATATGCACTATATGAGAACCGAAACGTATAGTCAAAAGATTTTTGATGAACTGGTTAAATATGATAAAAAGACAGCCTATGTCAGACATGCCAAAGCTGTTAGGAAAATAGCGACTGCATATTGTAAATTGCTCTTTCCTCATGTTAAGACATTAGAGGATATGTCTGCTGAAGATCTCAATACATTTAAGAAATTATATAACGAATATTGTCTACTTCCTGCAATTGAAGCACGTTCATATATTT
>JAFUNW010000171.1 GCA_017472905.1 Bacteroidaceae bacterium | reverse complement strand
ATTCATGTTCTAGACCGTATTCGAAACAATACGGCCGAAGCTGCTGATCTTCAATTGTTAAACACACGGCTTCACGCAACCTACCCCGACAACGGAAACGAAATGTACATTACATTGGCAACCCGGCGAGACAATGTGGACTTCATCAATGAACAACACCTCAATGCCATACCCGGAGAACCTATCCGACTTAAAGGCATCATCAGCGGAGAATTTCCGGAAAGCAGTCTCCCGACTTCACTGGAATCGGAATTAAAACCGGGCGCACAAGTAATCTTCGTAAAAAATGATATGGAGAAACGTTGGGTAAACGGAACTATCGGAATTGTTTCTGCTTTAGACGAAACCGGCGAACACATTTATATTACGACAGAGGATGGTGTCGAACATGACGTAGAATTGACACAATGGAACAACATTCGCTACCATTATAACGAAAAGGAAAAGAAAATAGAAGAAGAGGTTTTGGGTACATTCACCCAATTCCCGATTCGATTGGCATGGGCCATTACAATCCACAAAAGCCAAGGATTGACCTTTAACCGCGCTGTTATAGACCTTACAGGAGGAGTATTCTCCGGAGGACAAACTTATGTAGCTCTCAGCAGATGCAGATCATTGAATGGAATTTGCCTGAAACGAGAAATTACGAGAAGTGACATTTTTGTAAGACCGGAAATCATACAGTTTGCCACAAAATTCAACAACCAACAAGCTATAGAACGGGCAGTCAAACAGGCTCAGGCTGATATACAATACATCCAAGCCGTACGCTATTTCGACCAAGGATTATTTGACAACTTCCTAGAAGAATTCTTTTTAGCGATACATACCCGATATGACATTGAAAAGCCATTAATCAAACGATTCATACGCCGCAAGTTAGGAATCATCAATCAACTTAAAAATGAGAATCGGCATTTGAAAGAAAAGATGAATGAGTTGCAAGAAAATCTGAAAATGTATGCCGATGAATACTTGCATTTAGGCAACGAATGTATCACTCAAGCACGAGACAATCAGGCAGCAATCAAGAATTACGACAAAGCATTGGCACTCTATCCGCAACATACAGAAACATGGGTTCGCAAAGGAGTCACCCTCCACAATATAGAGCAATACACCGATGCTATTAAATGTTTCAACATGGCTGTTCAACTCAGTCCTACGTTATTCAAAGCTTTTTACAACAGAGGTAAAAGCCACTTGGTTTTGAAACAATATGAAGAAGCTTGTGCCGATTTCGACAAAGCGACATCGCTAAAGCCGGAACATCCGAAAGCACATGAATTATTCGGAAATACACTCTCTGTATTAGGAAAAGAAGATGCTGCCATCATTCAATGGGCCATTGCCGAGCAACTTAAAGAAAATAAAAAGAATAATTAATAACAAATCAAGAGCAATACAAATTAAAACTATATTTTATGAAAAAGGGATTAAAAATTTCAGGAATTGTGCTAATCGGCTTATTGGCACTGATGGTTATCCTTCCGATGGCCTTTAAAGGAAAAATAAAGGAAATCGTCATCGAAGAGGGAAACAAAATGCTAAATGCTGAATTTGGATTTGATGATTTGGACATCAGTCTTTTCCGTGAGTTTCCGCAAGCATCTGTCAGATTAGAAAATTTCTGGCTGAAAGGTATTGAACACTTTGAAAACGATACCCTCTTGCAAGCCGGAGAAATGGAAGTTGCCGTTAACGTAATGTCTATTTTCGGAGACTCCGGATTCGACATCTCTAAAGTGCTTCTTACCGACATTTATGCCAAAGCAATTGTTTCAGAAGATGGGCAAGTCAATTGGAACGTCATGAAAACTGACTCGACCGCTATCGAAGAGACAACAACAGACACTACAGCCACTACATTCCGTATCAAATTAAAAGAAGTAGAACTAGAAAACATCAATTTGCTTTACGATGACAGACAAAGCAACATGATGGCAGACATCAAACAATTAAATGCGACATGTTCTGGTGATATGTCTGCCGACAACACACTACTGAATCTTGAAACAGTTATTCACTCACTAACCTATAAGATGAGCGGAATTCCTTTCTTGAATCAAGCACGTATAGAAGCTGATATGAATATTGAAGCGGACCTAAAGAACAATAAATTTACACTGCAAGAGAACAAGCTCGCACTTAATGCCATCCAAACAACGATTGATGGATGGTTGGCTTTAGCTACAGACAACTCCATGAATATGGATTTAAAACTAAATACCTCCGATATTAATTTCAAAGAAATTCTCTCACTTATTCCGGCCATATACACCAAAGACTTCGAAGAGCTGAAAGCTGATGGTACAGTGAGTTTGAAGGCTTTTGCCAAAGGAGAAATGAAAGGAGACAGTATTTTGCCCCAATTCGAAGCCAATCTACAAGTCAAGGATGGTGCATTTCAATACCCGACACTTCCTGCGGGAGTCAACCAAATCCAGATTTCGGCCGATGTTAAGAATCCGGGAGGAAACACCGATTTGACAGAAATCAATGTCAGCCAATTCATCTTCAATATATTAGGCAATCAATTCGGAGCGACAGCACAAATCAAGACTCCGATTAGTGATCCTGATTTTCAGTTTTCTGCAGACGGTATACTTGATCTAGGTCAAATCAAGAATGTATATCCGTTAGAAGAGATGAGCCTCAACGGTGTACTTACTGCCGACATGAGTCTTAGCGGAAAACTCTCATACCTTGATAAGGAAATGTACGATAAGTTCGCGGCAAGCGGCAACATCAATCTGAAAGAAATGTTGCTGAAAATGAAAGAGATGCCTGATGTTTCCATCAAGCAATCGACATTCACTTTCTCTCCGCAATACCTCAACCTTAGCCAAACAACTGTATTCATCGGAGAGAACGACATCACAGCTGACTGCCGCTTCGAAAACTACATGGCTTTCGCTTTAAAAGGAAAAACCCTGAAAGGAAAAGTAAACGTACAAAGCAATCACTTCAATCTGAACGATTTCATGACGGCAGAGGGCGATACGGTAATGGCTGCTGCCGATACAACAACTACAGCCAACGAAGCAGGAGGAGTACTGATTGTACCGGAAAATATCGACTTCGACATGAATGCCGACATGAAAGAAATTCTTTTCGACAAAATCATAATCAACGATTTAAACGGAAAGCTCATAGTCAAAGATGGTACAGTAGACATGAAAAACCTCTCTATGAATACAATGGGAGGAAAGGTTGTGATGAATGGTGCATATTCTACAGCACAAAGCATCAGCAACCCAACATTAAACGCTTCATTTGCCATGAACAACCTGTCGTTCTCACAAACGTTCAAAGAGCTTGACATGATACAGAAACTTGCCCCCGTATTTGAGAACCTCAAAGGAAACTTCAGCGGAAAGATAAGCATTGACACCAAACTTGACAGTATCATGTCGCCCGTATTAAACACCATGCAAGGAAACGGTAGTTTAAGTACCAGCAATATCAATCTAAGCGGAATCACCATCTTTGATAAAATTGCTGATGCCACGAATTACGATGGACTGAAAAATCTCAGTGTCAAGGACATGAATATTGACTTTACCATTCAAAATGGGCGACTCACGACCACACCCTTCGACATCAAAATGGGTAATCTGAGCTTAAACCTTTCAGGTAGTACCGGATTGGATCAGACCATTGACTACAAAGGCAAACTGAAATTACCCGAAACAACCGGTTCTATTGGAAATCTGACAACATTAGACTTGAAAATTGGTGGAAACTTCACCTCTCCTCAAATCAGCATCGACACACAAAGCATGGCAAAACAAGCTGTGACCAATGTGGCTAACGAAGCTTTAAAAGCTGCGGGTGATAAACTAGGTATAGATATCAGCGATGCAGAAAAACAGAAAGAAGCATTAGTCAACGCCGCCAAACAAACAGCGGAAAAGTTATTGGCAGAAGCTGAAAAACAAAAAGCTGCACTCATTGAAAAAGCAGGAAACAATGCAATCAAGAGAATCGCAGCAGAGAAAACCGGAGAAGCCATTGTCAATGAAGCCAAGAAACAAACAGAACGTATGATTCAAGAAGCTGAAGAACAAGGCAATAAGCTCATCGAAAAAGCAAAGAAAGGAGAAACCGAATAAACCGATTTCTTTTCGAAACAACCGAATATTCAGCGGGGCTTGTATATCATTGAAATATTATACAAGCCCCGCTTAGCAACCATACATACCGAATTTTCGTTCATTGACCTGCTTCGTTCCATTTTCCTTGCCAACTGTCTCGTTCTACCATTCGTTTACGTAAGCGGGCCGTAAATTCATGATTCTTAAGTCCCCAATCCGGAGAAAGCAACAATGAACGGGGAGATTGAGATACGAAACGCTCCAATACGATGTCGGGACGTAAACGTTCGATATAGTCAATCACCAAATCAATGTATTCATCCACTTTATAAAAGGAAAACAAATGAGGAGACTCTTGAGATTGAACCACCATGCGAGTACCTTTTATTAATTGCAATTGATGTAGTTTCAATGTAGTCAATGGTAAAGCCGAAATCAAATCGGCCTGTCTCATTAATTCATCATGTCCCTCACCGGGAAGTCCCAATATCACATGCCCCCCTACCCGTATACCACGTTTGACTGTTCGTTCCACAGCCTCTACTGTCTGTTGAAACGTATGTCCACGATTTATATATTGCAACGTATTGTCGTTCGCACTTTCAATGCCATACTCCACCAAAAGAAAAGTTCGTTTATTCAATTCTTCCAAATAATCCAACAACGCATCCGGCATACAATCCGGCCTCGTTCCTATAGCCAGACCAACAACTCCGGATACAGCCAAAGCTTCTTCATACATTGCTATTAAACGAGAAAGTTCTGCATATGTATTTGTGTAAGCTTGAAAATATGCCAAATAGTGCATTTCCGGATATTTGGAAGAGAAAAAACCTTTCCCCTCCTCCAACTGTTGAGTAATTGTCTTGTCGGATATACAATAATCCGGACTAAAAGTCTGGTTGTTACAATAGGTACATCCCCCCCATCCGGTCGTTCCATCCCGATTGGGACATGTAAAACCGGCATTCAGCGAGATTTTCTGCACTTTATATGGGAACAGATTTTTCAACCAAATCCCGAATTCATTATAGCGTTCTTCTGAGATTCTATTCATATACATATTCGATGTTACAATTTGCAAAAGTAGGAAAAAGCCGGCACGAAAAGAAAAAATAATGTGAAAACTAGACTCTTTATTTCCAAATGTTACATAAAATCCGTTACTTTGCAAGAAAGTTATCATCCTAAATTTAAACAACATGAATACTTATCCTAAAATTGGCATTCGCCCGGTGATAGATGCACGTCAGGGAGGAATCCGTGAAGGTCTTGAAGAAAAGACCATGAATTTGGCAAAAGCAGTTGCTACATTAATATCTGAAAATATAAAGAATAGCGATGGTTCTGCCGTAGAATGTATAATTGCAGACGGAACCATCGGTCGCGTTGGTGAAACAGCTGCTTGTGCAGCCAAATTCGAGCGTGAAGGTGTAGGTGCTACGATTACCGTAACATCTTGTTGGTGCTATGGTACGGAAACGATGGATATGAATCCTTATTGGCCGAAAGCTGTATGGGGATTCAATGGAACAGAACGTCCCGGAGCCGTATACCTGGCAGCAGTATTGGCAGCCCATGCTCAAAAAGGCTTGCCGGCATTTGGTATATACGGACACGATGTACAAGACATCACGGACAATACCATTCCGGCAGACGTTGCTGAAAAAATACTCCGTTGGGCACGTTCGGCACAGGCTGTAGCGACTATGCGTGGCCAAAGCTATCTGTCCATCGGCAGCCAGTGTATGGGTATTGCAGGAAGCATTGTTGACCAAAATTTCTTCCAAGAATATCTAGGTATGCGCAATGAAAGTGTCGATGAAACTGAAATACTTCGCCGCATGGATGAAGGCATCTACGACCACGAAGAATTTGCCAAAGCCATGAAATGGGCTGAAAAATACTGCAAACCCAACGAAGGATGGGACAAAAATCGTCCGGAAAAACAAAAAGACCGCGCCGGCAAAGATGCAGATTGGGAATTTGTCGTAAAAATGACTTTAATCATCCGCGATTTGATGCAAGGCAATCCGCGTTTACGTGAATTGGGATTCAAAGAAGAAGCTATCGGGCACAATGCCATTGCTGCCGGATTCCAAGGACAACGTCAATGGACCGATTGGAAACCAAACGGAGATTTTACCGAGGCATTGATGTGCAGTACGTTCGATTGGAACGGAATCCGTGAAGCTTACATCCTTGCCACAGAAAACGATGCTTGCAACGGAGTGGCCATGCTCTTTGGTAAACTATTGACCGGTTGTGGACAAATGTTTTCCGATGTACGTACCTATTGGAGTCCGGAGGCTGTCAAACGCGTAACTGGCAAAGAATTGACCGGACTCGCTTCCGGTGGTATGATTCATCTGATTAATTCCGGAGCTACCACACTTGATGCAACCGGAGCCAGTACCAATGAAAAAGGTGAACCCTGCATGAAGCCTGCATGGGAGATGACCGATGCAGATGCAGAAGCTTGCTTGAAAAACACCAATTGGCTACCGGCCGACCGCGACTACTTCCGAGGGGGCGGATTTTCCAGCAATTTCCTCAGCAAAGGCGGTATGCCGGTCACTATGTGCCGACTAAATCTAGTCAAAGGATTAGGACCCGTTCTCCAGATTGCAGAAGGATGGACGGCCGATGTCGACCCCGAAATACACGATGTACTCAACATGCGTACAGACCCCACTTGGCCGACAACTTGGTTTGTTCCGCGCTTGGATGAAACAAAACAGGCATTTAAGGATGTATATTCCGTTATGAATAACTGGGGAGCAAATCACGGAGCCATCAGCTACGGACACATTGGAGCCGACTTGATTACCCTGGCTTCCATGTTGCGTATCCCAGTATGTATGCACAACGTTCCGGAAGAACAGATTTTCCGACCGGCTGTTTGGAATGCCTTCGGTATGGACAAAGAGGGCGCAGACTACCGTGCATGTGCGACATACGGTCCGGTATACAAATAATCCGAAGAGTCGGAGATCTCTCCGACTCTTTTCTTCCACAAATAAAAACAATAATCATGCGTTTTTCCCAAGAATCCGTTTACTAAAAAGCGCTAAATCACCTTGATATATAAACATTTTCAATTATGGCAGAAAATAAGAAAAGCCTTGTACCCAGAAAATACCTGATACCTTTTATACTGATTACCTCACTTTTTGCACTATGGGGATTTGCAAACGACATAACCAACCCGATGGTTGCAGCTTTCCAGACAGTCATGGAACTTTCGGCAGCCAAAGCATCTTTAATACAATTTGCTTTCTACGGAGGATACGCGACTATGGCCGTACCTGCTGCACTCTTTATCCGGAAATACAGCTATAAAAGTGGTATTCTACTTGGCTTGGGATTATATGCTATCGGTGCTTTTCTATTTATTCCGGCCGCATCTTATCAAGATTTTACATTTTTCTGTTTTTCGTTATACATTCTAACTTTCGGATTGGCTTTTCTGGAAACGACCGCCAATCCGCTTATTCTCTCGTTAGGAGATAAAGAGTCCTCAACTCGCCGACTCAATATGGCGCAAGCTTTCAATCCGGTTGGCTCTCTCAGTGGCATGGCTATAGCGTCATTGATTGTATTGCCCAATCTGATATCCGACAAACGAGACGAAACCGGACGTATCATTTTCGACACACTCTCCGAAGCAGAAAAAGCGGACATTCGTCTACACGATTTGGCTATCATACGTGACCCGTATGTTGCGTTAGGATTGGTTGTTTTATTGATATTTGTTGTCATTGCCTTGACTAAAATACCAACCGTGCGTGAAGATGAAAAAACAATGGGAGATGTCCATACAATTCGACAAACACTTTGCAATCTTTGGAAAAACACAGTTTATCGTGAAGGTGTATTCACACAAATGTGCTACGTTGCAGCTCAAATCATGGTTTGGACATTCATCATCCAATACGCAGACAATTTAGGAATCAATAAAGCCGTTGCTCAAACGTATAACATTGTGGCCATGTCTTTGAATTTAGCCGGTCGGTTCATCGGAACCTACATCATGAAATACATCAATTCCAGAAATCTACTGACCTTGTTTGGTATAGGAGCCTCTCTTTGCACCATCGGAACCATCTGTATAGAAGGTATCTTAGGACTCTACTGTTTGGTACTCATCAGCCTGTTCATGTCTATTATGTTCCCCTCTATTTATGGAATCTCATTGGAGAACGTGGACACACAAGATACCAAACTGGGAGCTGCATTTTTAGTGATGGCAATCGTAGGCGGAGCATTGATGCCTCCTCTGCAAGGCATGCTCATTGACCAGGGAACCTTGCTGGGTATGCCGGCGGTAAACGTATCGTTTATTCTTCCGCTCATTTGCTTCATTGTGGTGACCATCTATGGATACCGAACCATGAAAGTCCATAACAGATAAAAAAAACATTCACTTTTATGAAATATCTATTTATTCTTACTGCCATTCTCAGCCTGCTATGTAGTGCAGGTAAAGCGCAAAACACCCTTTCTTTAAAAGAGGTTACCGATGGAAAGACTTATCGTGCTGAACGTATATATGGAGTAAATCCGCTCAATGACGGAATACACTATACCCAAATCAGTGCTGACAAGAAACGCATTGTCAAGTATTCGTTTAAAGACGGTTCGGAAGTCGCCACCATTTTCGATGTAACGACAGCACGCAACCACAAACTCAAACAGATTGACGGATACATCATGTCGCCCGATGAAAGCCGAATGCTGATCCAAACCAATACGACCCCAATCTATCGGCGATCTTTTACCGCTGAATACTATATTTATACAGTAAAAAACAATACACTGACTCCGCTCTCTGAAAACGGACCACAACAAGTGCCTCTATTTTCTCCGGACGGAAACTTGATAGCATTTGTACGAGACAACAACCTCTTCCTTGTCAAACTGCTATTTGAAAACAGTGAATCGCAAGTGACCACCGATGGAAAATTCAATGAAATTTTAAACGGTATTCCGGATTGGGTCTACGAAGAGGAATTTGCCTACAACCGGGCATTCGATTTCAGTGCTGACAGCAAAATGTTGGCATATACCCGTTTTGACGAAAGTGAAGTTCCCATGTTCTCATTTCCATTATACAAAGGGTTGTCTCCGGAAATGAACACACATGCCGACTACCCCGGCGCATACGCCTACAAATACCCGGTTGCAGGTATGAAAAACTCGAAAGTCTCCGTACACACATTCGACATCAAAAGCCGTATCACCCGAAAAATGGAGGTCCCCTTAGATGAGGAGGGATACATTCCGCGTATCAAGTTCACCGACAATCCGGATGCATTGGCTATCATGACCTTGAACCGTCACCAAAACCGTTTCGATATCTATCTGGCAAACCCTCGTTCTACTGTATGCAAACAGATTATCCGCGATGAAGCCCCCCAATATATCAAAGAACAGGCATACAGCCAGATTCGTTTCTATCCGGAACACATCGCCTTATTAAGCGAAAAAGATGGCTTTAACCACCTCTATTGGTATACTATGGGAGGAAACCTTATCAAGCAAGTAACCAAAGGGGAATTTGAGGTAACAAACTTTATCGGATGGAACGAAAAGAGCAACACGTTCTATTATGAAAGCAACGAAGGTTCACCACTCAGACGAGCCATCTACAAAATAGATGGAAAAGGAAAGAAAACCCGTCTGACCCCTGCTACCGGAACGAGTCAGGCCATTTTCAGCAAAGACATGAGTTACTTCATGAATACCCATTCCGACTTGCATACCCCCATCACTGTCACCCTCCACGACCGAAACGGAAAAGAGTTGAAAACGTTACTCGACAACCAACCCCTCAAACAAAAGTTAGAAGGTCTGGAGTTGGGCAACAAGGAGTTATTCACATTCCAAACGCAAGAAGGTGTAGAACTAAACGGTTGGATGATAAAGCCGCCACATTTCGATTCGAACCGAAAATATCCGGTTATCATGTACCAATATTCCGGTCCGGGTTCGCAAGAAGTGAAAGAGAGTTGGCAGATGGGATTTCATGGAGACGGCGCCATGTTTGAGCACTATTTGGCACAAGAAGGATTCATTGTCGTTTGTGTTGACGGACGAGGAACCGGCGGACGAGGTGCTGCATTTGAGAAATGTACCTACCTCAACTTGGGAATCAAAGAAGCCAAAGACCAAGTAGAAACAGCCATCTATTTAGGAACTCTTCCCTATGTAGACAAAGGAAACATCGGTATTTGGGGATGGAGCTACGGCGGATTCTGTACGCTGATGGCCATGAGCGAAGGACGATCCATTTTCAAAGCAGGCGTTGCAGTAGCAGCTCCTACCAGTTGGAAATATTACGATACGGTCTATACCGAACGATTCATGCGTACTCCCAAAGAAAACAGCGATGGATACCGCAACTCTTCCGCCATGACCCATGCCGACAAACTTCACGGCAATCTGTTGCTCATACACGGCATGGCTGATGACAACGTACATTTCCGAAATGCAGCAGAATATAGCGAAGCCTTGGTACAAAACGACAAACAATTCGATATGCAGGTGTACACCAACAGAAACCACAGCATTTTCGGGGGAAAAACCAGATTGCACTTATTCACCCGCTTATGCAACCATTTCAAGGAACATTTGCAAAATTAAGAACCACAACTTATTCCAAATTCAGGAGGAATGGTTTATCTTTGCATTTCGATTGATTTTGTTGACAACAACCTATAAAATTCAAATCAAATGAAGAAAAAAGAATTCAGAATTGCCGTAGCCGGAACCGGCTACGTGGGTTTAAGTATAGCCACATTGCTTAGCCAAAATCACCCGGTAACAGCCGTAGATGTTGTTCCCGAAAAGGTGGAAAAGCTAAACAACCGCATTTCTCCCATTCAAGACGATTATATCGAACAATATCTGGCCGAAAAGCCTTTGAATTTGCGTGCTACATTAGACGGAGCTGCTGCTTACAAAGAAGCTGACTTCGTTGTCATTGCCGCTCCAACCAATTACGACCCGGTGAAAAACTTTTTCGACACTCATCACATCGAGGATGTCATCGACCTGGTGCGTAGTGTGAACGACAAAGCGGTCATGGTCATCAAAAGCACCATCCCCGTAGGATATTGCGAAAGCCTCTATAAACGATACGGACGCAACCTTCGCTTGCTCTTCTCACCCGAATTTTTGCGCGAAAGCAAAGCATTGTACGACAACCTCTATCCCAGCCGAATCATTGTCGGTTCTCCGTCAGAAAAGCTATCCGACCATGCCGATGAATTGGCCGAAGCTGCACGCAATTTCGCAGAACTGCTCCAACAGGGAGCCATCAAAGAAAAAATCGATACCCTCTTCATGGGCTTGACCGAAGCCGAAGCTGTAAAACTCTTCGCAAACACCTACTTGGCTCTGCGTGTCAGCTATTTCAACGAGTTGGATACATACGCCGAAATGAAGGGATTGAACACCCAAGACATCATCAACGGTGTGTCGCTTGACCCACGCATCGGCCAACACTACAACAATCCCAGCTTCGGTTACGGAGGCTACTGCCTACCCAAAGACACCAAACAATTGTTGGCAAACTACAGCGATGTTCCTCAAAACATGATGAGCGCCATCGTGGAGAGTAATCGCACTCGCAAGGATTTCATTGCCGATCGCGTGCTCAACATGGCCGGTTATTACGATTATTACAACCGGGGAGATTATAATAAAGAAGAAGAAAAAGAGTGTATCATCGGAGTTTATCGTCTGACCATGAAGTCCAATTCCGATAACTTCCGCCAAAGTTCCATCCAAGGCATCATGAAGCGGGTCAAAGCCAAAGGTGCTACAGTCATCATCTACGAACCCACGCTAGAAAACGGCTCAACCTTCTTCGGTAGCAGAGTCGTGAATGATTTGGAAGCTTTCAAAGCACAATCGCAAGCCATCATCGCCAACCGCTACGATGCATGTCTTGATGATGTCATGGAGAAAGTTTACACCAGAGACATATTCAAGAGAGATTGACAATAAGAGAAAATCACTCTCTTTCAATTGTATATAATGATGAGAAGAATTGAATCTTGAATGTTAGATTCAATTCTTCTCGCATTTTCTCTTTATAGTTGGTTATAATTCCCCAATAGGGATGAGCGGTTTTCTCTTTGCATACTTCCCTTATAATGACATTTCTTTGAGATTTAAATATACTGAAAGTCAAGCACTTATTTCAAATCTACATTTTAAACGATCTTTTGATGCAATTAAAGATTAGTCTAAAAATTCCTCTACGACATTGGAAATGTTTTGGAAGAACATAACATAGTAGATAGGCATATATATAATTCCATTCTCTACATATACCTTCTGCTCGTTCGATAATACATAGGCTTTCCTTATATTGTACTCATCATTAGACAAAAATTTATCTAACGCACTATGAACTGTATAATCTTTTCCGGATTTCACCTCGATAGGAATATTTGATAGATTATCAGCATCATCAATCAAATAATCAACTTCACCGTTTTTCTTATTGTCATAGTAATATAAGTCATATCCATGAGCCTTTAACTCTTGGGCTACGACTGTCTCATAAACAGAACCGAGGTTTATGCTCTTGACATCCGACATTACAGCCTTGATGTTGTTGCGATAGAATATACCGGATAGGATACCGACATCATTCAGATAAAGTTTCAACAAGTTTTTACCGCTATTCTCTAGCAAAGGATAGGTAGGTGTGCTGATTGCCTTTACCTCCAATGCTATGCCGGCAGAGATGAGGTAATCAAATTCATCTAAATAGTCATTGCTTCTTTTCCACTTTTTATCCTCAATATCCTTAATGACAACTCTCTTCTTCTTATTCTCAAGGTTTGATGGAATCATATCAAAGATTCGGCGTATCTTTAGTTTTTTATCATGTTCCTCCTCATATTTAGAAGCGTCAACACCATATAAATCGTGAGCCTCTTTCTGAATAGAACGAAATTCAACTACATTACGACTCTCTACGAATATCTCAACAGCCTTTGGCAAGCCGCCTACCAATAGATATTTCTTAAAAAGATCCAGAACTTTGTTGTGCATCATTTCTGACAGCGCCTCCTGCTTATTAAAACTCTCCCTCATGGCGTCAACAGCAACTTCTCCTACACCATTGGCATATAGGAACTCCTCAAAGTCCATTGGATACATATGCTGTACATCCAAACTTCCGATAGGAACAGATTGTGTATTCTTCAATGTCACTCCAAGCAGAGATCCGCTAGCGATATAAGTAAACTTTTTCTCTTTCATCAAGAATTTTACAAGAGTAAGAAGATGTTCGTAGGCTTGTATCTCATCAATGAATACAAGAGTATTCTCTCTTTCCTTCATCTTGTCGCCCGCAACGATACTCAATGCCATATAAAAATCCTTTGTGGTTTTAGCTTCTGCGAAAACTCTGTCGCCCAATTTATCCTCTTCCAGATTTATTTCAATATAGTTTGAGAACATCTTTTCTCCCACATGACGGATAATATATGACTTACCTATCTGTCGAGCTCCATCGATCAACAGCATTCTATCAGAATCTGATAAAAGATACTCTTCAATCCGTTTTGTGATTTTTCTATATAACATATTACTACCTATTTGTTAGTGCAAAGATAATACTTTTTTCAGCATAAGGTGCGTTTTCTTATGAAAAACCATCATAAAAAACTGCGTTTTCCTACAGAACAAGACATAAAAAAACTGCGTTTTCCTTTTTCGGCAGCAACACCGGTCGCAAGCCATCATCGCCAACCGCTACGATGCATGTCTTGATGATGTCATGGAGAAAGTTTACACCAGAGACATTTTTAAGAGAGATTGACAATAAGAGAAAATCACTCTCATTCAATTGTATATAATGATGAGAAGAATTGAATCTTGAATGTTAGATTCAATTCTTCTTGCATTTTCTCTTTATAGTCTATTAAATAAAATACGGATATTTGCACCGTAAATAGACTTTAAGACAATACAGAAAGGCTCTTTATGAATCAAATTTTATTCGGTGACAGGGCGAATAGGAAGACCTTCGTAGCGGCTATTCGTATCCCACACATAAATGTACCCATAAATATTAAAAAAAAGCTCATACGCAGCAATATCGTAGCCATTATGCAACGTAGAAGACCAATACAGAGCTTGGGAACCGAGATAATGAGTTTCTGTACGAAAGCGGGAACCTGCCGCAGGTAAAAAAATACTATTTCCATTCATACCTGTATAGCGCATACCACTTACTCCTTTTTCAGAGGTCCATGTACTAGTGCAATTCGCTACAAGTTCTTCCATTTCCTCTCTTGTAGGTATTCGCCACTTTTTCCCCCATTTTGAAGTTGCCGCATCATCGGAAGAAGTTAATATGAGAAGATTGTCTACAGTATTATATTTAGTCATCTCATCATTGGAATCATCATACCATTTATAAGTATCCCAATCGTAATCATCTTTGGGTTCCGTCTCTCCCCAAGCGAAGTAATCTCCGTACTCTTCGGGAGAATTGGCTCCAACGTTACGAGTTGCCCATTTCACAGAGAGCCCAAGATCTACAGCTTTAATAGTATCACTCTCCTCTTGTATATTTTCAGAATTGTCGTCAGGTATTTCTATGGGATTGTCGTCATCATCATCACTGCAAGCCATAAATCCGACACTCAATATAGCCATCAAGAAAAAGGACAGCCATTTCATTGAATTTGTTTTCATAACATTAATATTTACGTGTATAATATCCTTCTACCTCTCCATCGGTATGCAATAATACCAAAGTTGATTCTGTCAACGTTTGCACGATATATGTTCTTTGATATGCACCGTTTTGATTGGCTACAGCTTTTACATTGACAGTAAGAAGACTTTGGCTTGCATTATACGAATATGTCCCGGTCCGATATTGCGGAATGTCCGGAACACTGGTATTCACAGATTTATAGTCTCCATTACTTCCAAATGTTACGGTTGTATAAGGGCCATCAGTCCAAGTTCCGACAATACTGATTTTACCTGCTTCAACATCATCATCATCACTGCAAGCCATAATTCCTACGCTCAATACGGCCATCAGGAAAAAGGACAGCCATTTCATTGTATTTACTTTTTTCATGATTCATTATTTTTTAGTTTATAGATTATTTTGTGACGGGGCGGATAGGAAGTCCTCTAAAACGATCTGTTGCATAATAAGTATAATAATCCTCCTCTATCCATATACAATGAGCTTCATCACAGAAGCAGAATTCAAAAGTAGTACATAAAGAACTAGACCAATAACAACAAGACCCTTCTGATACATCATAAATTTCATTGTCCCATAAAATACTGGCAGCAGGCAAGAATATACGATTTCCATTAGGACCTATTATTTTTACACCTTTTACATTGTTCATTTCTGTCCACTCTATAATACATTTTTCAGAAAATAATTCTTTGATTTCATCAAATGTAGGCATTCTCCAATCATTACCCCAATTAACTGTAGCAGCATCATCTGATGGCAACAGAGTTACCAGGTTATCGACCGTACCATATTCACTCTCCGTACAATATTTAGTCATATAATCATCTCCCCACTTATATGTAAACCCTCGATAACGACTTTTGGGTTCAGTCTCTCCCCAAGCAAAATAATCGCCAAACTCCTCAGGAGAAGAAGCTCCTACATTACAAGTTGCCCATTTAACTGAGAGTCCGAGATCAACAGCTTCGTATTGCGGTTTTTCTTCTATCTCCTCAATCTGTTTCTCTGTTTTGGAAAGAATCCATTCGCCATCGATTTCAATACTTGAGTTTGAGATGGGTTCGATACTCCATACTTCTGCCGATTCATTTTCTTTGGTATAAACCAGCTTCATTGTCTTGGCATTAAGTTCGTATTTAAATGTCCAAAATACACCTTCGGATGTGGCTCCCTTTCCGGTACCGTCACCATTAAACAGATAAAGGTCGTACCCCCCGTTATAACTATATTCCCACATGCCAATCAGACTAAATTCTTCATCGTCATCATCATCACTGCAAGCCATAAATCCGACACTCAATATAGCCATCAGGAAAAAGGACAGCCATTTCATTGAATTTACTTTTTTCATACGTTTTTTATTAAGAAATTTGTAATTGTTATAGTCCAATCCCCAAATACAGACAATAAAAAAACGTGGACTAATAACTTCGTCTACGCTATCTCGGTATCGCCAAACACCATGCTGTCATATACGAGTAAAAGCCCACGCCAAAGGCGTGAGCATCAACTTTTACTCTTGACAGCTACTTCAATTTGGCGATTTCAGATAGCAAGAATAAAGCTAACGCTTTTTTATTTTAATATGTCTTTTGACCGTTGTTTAATTCATTGGCAATTCTGTTTTGAAGTGAATACAAATTCTTTGTCGGGACAAAAGTAAATAAAAAATAGATTCATGCAAAGAATTCGTAGAAAATACTTCTCTGAAAGGGCTGATTTATGAAAAAAGTCACGAAGAAAAAATAAAGAACAGAGAGGGAGTTAAAAAGGATACAAAAAGATTTTTTTATTTTCAGTTTCCTACAAAACACACTGATAATCAGCAGCAATACAATGAAAGAAGACTGTTTTGTATGAAGCAGCCTCTGCCTGTGGTTTCGCAAACGACACATGAAAATCTGCTGCCCAACAGATTTCATTTTGCAGTGCAACAGATTCCGCTCCGCCGTGCAGCAGATTTCTTTCTGTTGGGCAGCAGATTTTCCTCCGGTGGGCTGCAGATGGAAGAGGCATACGAATCGATGGAAGCGAACTCGGAGTAATTAAATCAAGAAGTCTCCTTTCATTAGAAAATACTGTAAACCAACACATTATTTGTCATCCCGAGCCAAGTTTTGTTCATCCTGAGCAAAGTGTTTGTCATCCTGAGCGGAGTTTACGGAGTCGAAGGATCTAAAAAAGATACTGACGAACCTCCAATATGCTTTTGAGAGACTCGAAGATCCTTCGATTTCGCCTGCGGCTACACTCAGGATGACAAGAAGAAAAGTATAAATAACCAAGCCGACTTAAGAACCGTATGCCCAAATGCTCCCCTGTCTTAGGGGAGCTGTCCGGAGGACTGAGGGGTTAACGCTTACTTATTGAAGACTGCGCTTACTCTCTCCCACCCCCTCCGTTTCGCTTCGCTACACTCGTCCCCCTAAAACAGGGGGACAGCTAAAATACTCCTGCTTACACAAAAGCTCTTTCGACTCCGTAAACTCCGCTCAGGATGACAAGAGATTGGATAATAAAAAGCGTTAAAAAGAAATAATACCGGCCGATTTCGGGACGAAAACCACGCTAATTTCCGTTAAATCGGAAGCTTTTTAACCTAACAGATATTGCGTCCGGTTAAAGAACGTAAATCAAAGGGCAGGTAAAGTACAACAAAGAACAAGAAAGAACCACTAAGAACCGTAAAGAACCACAAAGAACAATCCTCCGTCATTTAACATTTCACTCCCCTCTCCCCCTTTGTTATTCCAACGATTCGCTTTAACTTTGCTTGCGAAAAAAGGGGGAGCATTTGGTTTTATGTATGATGCGTCTCATACAGTCTCTTTTCATACTCTTTGTCATCCTGAGCGAAGCCGAAGGATCTAAGAGTATAGCAAAAAAGTATAGAGACCGTCAATAAACCTCGAAGATTCTTCGACTCCGTAAACTTCGCTCAGACGAGTTGTTGAGGACTCTGTCCGAAAAATGATAAGAGGAACTAAAAAACAAGAAATTTAAAATTTAAAACAATCGCAATATGACTACTTTCATTCAAATCGTAAACAATCCCGAAACTTCGCGGACAAAATCGGATCCCCTATCAGCATCGACCACCGTTTGGAAAGGGGAAAATCCGTTTCCCGAGAAACTTTCGGACGAGGAATTTGCCTCGTTGGTACGGATGATTGCCGAAAAGTTGCAATCCGAGTATGTAGAACAGCCCGTTCAACAAGGAAGTGCCGAAAAAGAACCTGTAAAGAACGCGTACGCACACGAACTTTATTCAGAAAAGAACGTTGCAAAGAAAAAAGAGACAAAGCGTGTCGAAAAAGAGCCTGCGGCCAACAAGTTTGCCGCAATGTTGCAAGAATTGAGTGGATTTCTGGAAGAAAACTATGCCTTCCGATACAACCTCCTGACCGGTGAAACGGAGTTTGCCAGACGATGGGAGGCCTGTGAAAACGGGAAGCTTCGCTATCTCCCTGTAGGCCGGCGCGAAATGAACGGCATTTGCCTGGCTGCCCAAGCCGCCGGAATCGCTTGTTGGGACCGCGATGTGGCCCGATACATTCAGTCGGACAGACTCCCCACCTATCATCCCTTTGCCGGATATTTCGAGGAACTGCCCGAATGGGACGGACGGGACCGAGTGAACGAATTGGCTCGCCGCGTATCCGACAACAGACTGTGGGTGAATGGCTTCCACCGCTGGATGTTGGGTACAACACGCCAATGGATGAAAGCCGGAGAAGGAGAATACGAACAGGAGAGTCGCGCAAACAGCCTCGCCCCCATCCTGGTCAGTACCCGACAAGGTTGGGGAAAATCGACCTTTTGCAGAATGATTGTTCCACCTGCTTTGCGCCGACACTACACCGAGAGTTACGACCTGGCCGGAGTGAAAGGCTGTGAAGAGAAACTGGCCGACTTCGGACTCATCAACCTCGATGAGTTCGACCGCTTGTCGCCCAAGAAAATGCCGCTGCTGAAAAACCTTATGCAAATGGGGGTATTGAACATGCGAAAAGCCTATCAGCGAAACACGCGGAAGTTGCCACGAATCGCCTCTTTCATCGGCACAAGCAACCGGAGAGACCTCTTGAGCGACCGCACCGGAAGCCGCCGATTCCTCTGCGTGGAACTGACACACGCCATCGACTGCAACACACCCATCGAATACGACCAACTGTATGCGCAATTAAAAGAAGAATTAATGCGAGGAGAACGGCACTGGCTCACCTCGCAAGAGGAGCGGGACTTGGAGCGTAACAACCGGAATTTCTATCGTTCTACGCCCGAAGAGGAGGTTTTCTTCCGCTGTTTCCGATTCGCCTCTCCGCAAGAAAAAGGGGCTGTGCAACTCACTGCCACCGAGATTTTCACCACCATGCAGCGCGAAAACCGGACAGCACTACGCGGATGTACATGCCATGCTTTCAGCAGGCTGCTCCCCACACTCGGCAAGCGGCTGCACACTATGTATGGAAATACCTATTGCGTGGTGAAGAGGAATTAATCCACCTCCCCATCACACTCTTTCCGATACGAAGCCATGACATTGCGAATCTCTTCATCGGCGCATGAGTCTGCCATTTCCCGGAACTTCATACGAGACATTTCCGAACCGCGAGACATGGTTGCCGCTTCCACCAGACGTGCCGTCTTGTGGCTGCTGCTGAATGGCGCACTCACTCCATTGGTCATGGCGGAAAGTTCCTTAAACCAAGGATTATCCGTTATCGTGACGGTATCAATCTTAATCATCTTGTCCGCAGCTTTCCGAGCTTCAACACGCCAATCAATCTGATTGCCTACCACATAATCGCGATAGGTATATCCCACCGGATGCGGTGAAGCATCGGCGATAAGCAGAATGACCTTGGTGGCCTCTTCGCGCCAAGGAGTTTCATCGATGATTTTCTTCAAAACAAGTTCGTAAAATTCATCTCCGTCTCCTCCGCTTGTATCTTTCGATGTTTGAACAAACTTCACAATGTCGTTTTCATTATCCGTAGGCATGAGGCATTGATAAGCATTTCCGAACGTTTGTGCATCGTTCATGTCGCAATAGTCTCCGAAAGCCACAATACCGATACGCAAGTCCGGATTGGTTTTGAATAAACGGGGAACCAACTCAGAAACTTCTTTCCGAACGGCTTCGATATAAGCGGCCATCGAACCGGTGGTATCGAAAGCAATTACCATATCGAGTCGACCATCAACCTTGGGAGCTACGTCTTTGAAAGCATCCCCCTCTTTCTTTTGGGGTTCTTCCTTTTCTTCACACTTCTTAGGTTCTGTCAACTTTGGTTCTTCACTCTTGTTTTTCTGGAAAAAGAAATTAAAAATCATACGCTTTTCGTTTTAAAGGTTATTATTTAAGTTTAGTTCGGGCAAAGCCCTCATCAGTTTCACAGTCACAAGCTCAACTTTCAGGAATCAAAGGAGTCAGAGCCAAATGTTTTGCTTGCATATTTTGCATGACTATTGGCTGGCGGGCTTGCCTGCGATAACTCCTAGGGGCAAAGGGCCGATAACTCCTTTAACTACTCTAACTACGTTACTATATGACTATAGAGAGAAGATTTCAGAGTTTTATATCACACTATCCTATTTTTTTCTACAAAAATTACGGTTCTCGGAGCAAAAAAGGTGAATTTCTGCGTTTTGAACTGAGCCATAACGCATTAAACAGAAAACCTCAGAAATAGTAACGATGGCAATTCAGCAAAGAAACGCAAGGTAATGAAATAGAACGGTTGCCAAGTCATTACCCGATAATGCAGTAAAGTTTTTCTTTGTGTCGTCACGTTTCATCGTTCTGCGTTAGT
>JAFUNW010000170.1 GCA_017472905.1 Bacteroidaceae bacterium | reverse complement strand
TTTTGCCGAAAAATCCAAAGTGGAAGTTTTGAATAAAAGTAAGATTCTTTATATATGATTCAGCGTACGTTACAGAAAATATTGGAGCAATATCTCGGGAAAGGGAAAGCTATATTGCTCATCGGAGCACGTCAAGTGGGCAAATCGACTCTCTTTCAGATGCTTACTCAGGGAATAGCAGAGAATGATTTGCTCTGGCTCAACTGTGATCAGCAGAGTGTGAAAGAGGCATTGACCAATCCTTCGCTGATGAACCTGCAACTGCTGATGGCCGACAAGCAGGTGATTGTCATCGACGAAGCACAACGGGTGGAAATATCGGGCTGACGCTCAAATTGATGGTGGACAACTTCCCAAAAAGACAGTTACTTGTGACGGGCTCTTCTGCATTGGATTTGCACAATCGACTCAATGAACCCTTGACGGGGCGCAAGATTGAATACCACCTGTACCCAATCTCTACTGGCGAATTGTATGCAGCCAAAGGGCTGATAGGAGTGAACGACTTATTCGATCGGCGTTTGATTTATGGCAGTTACCCGGATGTCTTGTTGGGCAGTCTTTCTCCGGAACGGACGCTTGTTGAGCTCGTAGAGAGCTACTTATATAAGGATATTCTGGAAATGGAGGGGCTGCGCAAATCATCTGTTTTGCAAAAACTGTTGGTGGCTTTGGCCTTACAGGTCGGGAGCGAAGTGTCGTACAATGAACTGAGTAAGACGGTGGGTATTGATAATAAGACGGTAGAGAAATACATTGACATCTTGGAAAAATGCTACATCGTTTTTCGGCTCAACAGCTTCAGCCGCAATATCCGGACGGAGCTGACCAAGAGCAAGAAAATCTATTTCTATGACCTCGGTGTACGCAATGCCGTATTACGCTCTTTTGCTCCGATGGAGTTGAGGCAGGATAAAGGGGCATTGTGGGAAAACTTCTTCATTGTCGAACGCCTGAAGTACAACCATTATGCCGACCGATTGGTTAATATGTATTTCTGGCGTACGAGTGATAAACAAGAGATTGACTATATCGAGGAATGTAACGGTGAACTGCACCTCTTTGAGATGAAGTGGAATGAAAAGAAGCAGCAAGTCAAACTTCCCAATCAATTCTTTGAAACGTATCATCCCCAGCGAACGGATATCGTGACTCCGGAGAATTATCTGCCATTTCTGATATAAATTAAGTTTAGCAGGAAAACGGTGCAAAATTAGCAATCACGAAAGAAAAGGCATTCGATTTTTCCGACTTTTCTTTGCTTGAATATTTCTTTTCATTACTTTTGTTCCCGATAAATTGATTTTAAATTCTTTAAACGTATAAAATAAGAAACAGACAGTACACGAATGAACGCACAAGAAAGCTGAGTTGCCCATGCGACAACCTCTTTCAAACAGAGAAAGTAAAAACAAAACATTAACAACGGAAAGCGTTCCCGTTCGTACTTATAAATATTGGATTTGAGCTTTTAGCTCTTGTTCTCAACCTATTTGAATACCGCCAAACATTCAACTACCGAGAACAAGCAGTAAGGAAGTTCACACCGTCATAGGTGTGGACTATTCGTGCTTGTTGGTAGTAGAGGTCACTTGGCGGTAACCTAAATAGGTGATAAGCATCGGATGGTTTACGCCTTTTTTATTTCTAAAAAAATGAAATATTCAAGAATATTTAATATTACAGTACTTTTTTTAGGTGTCGTTTCTACAACTTTTGCCCAAGATGTATTAATTACCCAAGAGGGCGACTCTTACAAAGTGTATGATATTGAAATAGGTTCTTCCTCCATCTTTTATAAATTGACAAACGCTCCCGAAACCACCATTCAAAAGATGGATAAAAGCCAAGTGCTGATGATTAAATATCAGGATGGACGCAAAGTTATTATGGGGGAAGAAGAGAAAGATCAAGCGGCATTCCCTATCCAAAACGAACAGCAATCTCCAATGAACTCCATGATGTTTACGCCCGAGGAAGAGGCTGAGATTGCAGCATTGAACGCAAAACTTGTCGAAGAATACAACCAACAAAAAGTCGGGTGGACAAAGCCGGAAGATAAAAAGGCTAAAATGTTGTTTTGCACATTCGGACTTAAAAAGGATACAAGATTGCAGGATAAGCATGTTAAAATAACTCTTCGGACACAAACGGTAGATTCCAAGGCAATATTTTATAATGATGCTCATTGTTTTAATCCAGGCATACTGGTTGTTGTTGAGAATATGAGTGCAAAGACTGTTTATGTGGATTTGGGGAACAGCTTCTTTGTGAGAAATGGAGAGGCTGCACCTTATTATATTCCTTCTTCCACATCAACTACTACGGGTACTTCCGGTGGAGCGAGTGTAAATTTGGGGAGTGTGGCAGATGCTATAGGTGTTGGAGGTCTTGTTGGAACTCTAGCTAACGGAGTAAATGTAGGAGGGGGAAAGTCCGCTTCTTCATCCACTGTTACTTATGCACAGCGTGTAGTGGCTATTCCTCCGAAATCAGAAATTAAATTGAGTTCTCAAGGTTATTTCAATCAGAAGAGCCAATATTGGAAATTTAAGGTGGAATCTAAATATAAAATGGATAAAGTGACTTCATCTGATTTTAATTTAAAAAGAGGAGAAACTGTTTGCTATACCGAAAAAGATGAGACATTGAGTTATGGAGTTCGTGTTGCTTATTCTTTTGAAGAGAGTTGTCGGCAAACCAATAGTTTGTGTGCAGATATGTACCTTAAAGAAATATTAGGTGTTAAGGGGGATGGAGGAACTCTGTTTGTAGATAATGAATTCTTGACTCCCAATTGGAGGAATGTTTTGTATATGGTAGCGTCTATAAAATAATTCTTTATAAAGAACTCTTAAGCCTTATAACTCGCGGAATCGCAAAAAAACATAGATTCCGTAAATTATAAGGCTATTTCTTTGTGTATTTGATACAAATTTAAATATTGATACATTCTCCGTTGAAACTTTTACAAAAGACACACACCAAAATTAATATAGTAATCCGAAAGCCCACAAACTGCCTAGAAAAAACAGCAGTTTCCAATGAGTGTCATACGAACAAGTTGATAAACAACACGTTTAAAGTTGCTTTTTCCTAATATTTAGGGGGACATTCAATCCAGTACTCTCAAGGTAAATGCAGTGTGATTTCTTTTGTCTGCAACGCTAAACATATCTTGCAGTTGTTCTGAAAAAATAAGTTTGTTGTTTCATGCATAATACATTGAAAAACAGTAGAGTTACGATGAAAGGAATATTTTGCGGATGGCTCGTGAAAATCTGCTGGGCAGCAGACCTTATTTTGCTGAGCAGCAAACATAAATCTGTTGGGCAGCAAATCGGAATCTGCAAGCCGCAGATTTAGGAGTGCTCCTTTCATTGTACAAAACTCTCCTTTCATAGTACTTCCACTGATTTTCAGGAACTTATTGATATGAATTAAACTATGAAACACAAATGTTGAAATGAATTCTCGCTTTTTGTGTATGCTAATTGGAAAGGAGGTATAAAAACATACTCCTTTCATGGGATTTGGCTGAATATCAACTGTTTATTGTGAAATGTGGAGTGACATGACGAGTCGTTTGAAGAGGATGATGGAAAACTTTGTTCGTTTGGGTGTATAAAGGAAAATTTGTATATTTGCCGCCCGAATGAGTTTTAGAGATTGAATCAATGAAAGTTTGTATTGCCGAAAAGCCTAGTGTGGCCAAAGATATAGCCGATATATTGGGAGCGCGTAGTCGACACGATGGCTATTATGAGGGAAACGGTTATCAAGTGACGTGGACTTTCGGACATCTTTGTACGTTGAAAGAACCCCACGAATATACTCCGGCTTGGAAAAGTTGGAGCTTGGGAAGTTTGCCTATGATACCTCCTCGATTTGGCATTAAACTGATAGCAGATACCGGTATTGAGAAGCAGTTTAAGATTATCCAACAGTTGATGTTGGCGGCAGACGAGATTATAAACTGTGGCGATGCCGGACAAGAAGGAGAATTGATTCAACGTTGGGTGATGCAGAAAGCCGGTGCTCGTTGTCCGGTGAAGCGTTTGTGGATTTCTTCCCTTACGGAGGAATCTATTCGAGACGGATTTGCTCACTTGATGGAGCAGGATGAGAAGCAAGCTTTGTATGAGGCCGGATTGAGCCGGGCTATTGGAGATTGGTTGCTTGGCATGAATGCCACACGTCTCTATACCTTAAAATATGGTCAGAATCGCCAGGTTTTATCCATTGGGCGAGTACAGACTCCTACGTTGGCCCTCATTGTGAAGCGGCAATTAGAGATAGAGAATTTCAAGCCGGAGCCATATTGGGAGTTGAAGACCGTCTATCGCGATACGACCTTTTCAGCAACCAAAGGCCGTTTTACAACAAAGGAGGAGGGATATGAGTTCTTGGAGAAAGTCAAGAATGCTCCGTTCTTTGTTACGGACGTTTCTGCCAAAAAAGGGACGGAAGCTCCGCCGCGTCTGTTTGATTTGACTTCGTTGCAAGTTGAGTGTAATAAGAAGTTTGGCTATTCGGCAGATGATACCTTGCGGCTTATTCAGTCGCTTTATGAGAAGAAGATAACCACCTATCCGCGTGTAGATACGACATTCTTGAGTGATGACATCTATCCCAAGTGTCCGACCATATTAAAAGGTTTGCGCGATTATGCCGTATTGACGGCTCCGTTGGAGGGGAAGAAGCTTCTCAAAAGTAAAAAAGTATTTGATTCCTCGAAAGTAACGGACCACCATGCCATTATTCCTACAGGTGTTCATCCGCAGAATCTGACCGATATGGAACAGCGTGTGTTTGATTTGGTAGCACGCCGGTTCATTGCTGTATTTTATCCGGATTGTCGCTTTTTGACGACTACTGTTTTGGGTGAGGTAGAGAAGATCGAATTTAAGGTAACAGGCAAGCAGATTTTAGAGCAAGGTTGGAGAATAATTTTTTCCCAACCTGTGCAAAATGATAAAAGCGAAACGGACGAAAAACAGGATGACGAAGAACGGACTTTGCCTATCTTTACGGTGGGTGAAAGCGGACCCCATCAGCCGGACTTGAACGAAAAATGGACGCAACCGACCAAACCCTATACTGAGGCTACACTGTTGCGGACAATGGAGACAGCCGGTAAAATGGTGGATAACGATGAATTGAGAGATGCGTTGAAAGAAAATGGCATAGGTCGCCCTTCTACGAGGGCTGCCATTATAGAGACGTTGTTTAAACGCCGTTATATCCGAAAAGAACGTAAAAACCTGATTGCCACTCCTACGGGAGTAGAATTGATACAGGTCATTCGAGAAGATTTGTTGAAATCTGCCGAATTAACCGGTATTTGGGAAAAGAAACTGCGCGAAATTGAACGTAGGAAATATGACCCACGTCTCTTCCTGGATGAGTTGAAACAGATGGTGAATGAAATCGTGCATCAAGTCTTGAGCGATAATACCAATCGGCGTATTACCCTTGTGGAAGAAAATGTGGCCAAAGAGATAGAAGCTAAAAGCAAACGGAAGAAGGCTTCGAAGAAGCGTTCGGCAACAACATCTTCCAAATCGAAGGGGGCAAGCAAGTCGAAGGAGGTTGCTGAGCCGGTTGCTCCGGAGAAAATCGGGCAAGTCTGTCCGTTGTGTGGGAAGGGTGTTATCATCAAAGGACGTACAGCTTATGGCTGTTCAGAGTGGAAGAACGGATGCTCTTATCGGGAACCGTTATAAAAATCATCGTTTGGCAATAAACTATCCTCTTTTTAGTTATATAAGGTACAATGAAACGAAATTCATACCTACATACAATAATGCATGTGCTTCTCCTGCTGACAATGGTCGGATGTGGAGCTGATAAAGCTTTGCGTAAAGCCGAGCAGAGCGAGGCTTTAGGGGAATATTTCGAAGCTGCCAAATATTATAAGAAAGCCTATTCCAAGACTCCGATTAAGCAGCGCTCGAAGCGTGGCGAGCGAGCTTTTAAGATGGGAGAGTGTTATCGCCAAATTAATTTTGCAGCAAAAGCTTCCGGTGCTTATAAGAATGCAGTTCGATATCGTTATGCCGATAGCATTGTTTTTTTGCATCTGGCAGATATGCAGCGTATGAGTGGGGATTACAAAGGAGCTGCAAAGAATTATGAAACCTATCTTTCTTATCGACCGGATGATTCAAAAGCGAAAGATGGGCTGAAATCGTGCGAAGTTGCTCCTGTTTGGAAGAAGAATCCGAATCGATACATCGTGAAGAAGTTTCCTCTGTTTACTTCGCGTAGAGCAGATTATTCTCCGGTATATGCCGGAGAGGATTTTGATCAACTCTATTTCACTTCTACACGAGAAGATGCCAAAGGAGAGGATTTGAGTGGAATTACCGGAATGAAGGCTCCCGATATATTTGTATCCCGCAAGAATGAGGAGGGTAAATGGCAGAGGCCGGAAGTAATCGAATCGGATGTGAATAGCGAGTTTGAAGATGGTGCATGTGCTTTTACCCCCGATGGAAAAACTATGTACTTTACTCGTTGTCAGATGGATTATGAATATCCGCGTTATGCTGAAATATTCAGTTCGGCGCGTACGGACGCTTCGTGGGCTACTCCGCAGAAGTGCGAAATCGTGAAAGATACACTTTCCTCTTTGGCTCATCCTGCTGTATCTCCGGATGGTGAATGGCTCTATTTTGTGTCGGATATGCCGGGAGGTTTAGGTGGAACAGATATTTGGAGGGTACGTCTCTCCGGTACAGAGTTTGGGGGTATCGAAAACTTGGGAGCACCGATAAACAGTGTGGGAGATGAGATGTTTCCAACGTTTCGCCCGAATGGAGAACTCTATTTCTCTTCCAACGGTCATCCGGGTATGGGGGGATTGGACCTTTTCAAAGCAACATGGGATGAAGAAAAGGAACAATGGTCAATCGTTAACCTGCAAGCTCCGATGAATTCACAATCGGATGATTTCGGCATGACTTTTGAAGGGGTTTACAATCGAGGCTTTTTTTCTTCCAGTCGGGGCGATGCACGTGGTTGGGATCATATCTTTACGTTTGAACTCCCGGAGGTTACAAAGACGATTACCGGTTGGGTGTATGAAAAAGAAGGATATGAGTTGCCGGATGCTGTTGTTCATTTGGTAGGAAACGATGGTACGAATAAAAAGATAAGTGTGAAGAGTGATGGCTCTTTTACAGAGCGTGTAGAGCCTTCGGTGAACTATATTTTGTTGGGAAGTTGCAAAGGATTCTTGAATTATAAGCAAGAGGTGCAGGTGGACAGTACAAATGAATCGCGCGATTACGTGTTGCAATTTCCGCTTTCCTCTATGACGCATCCGGTGTTGTTGGAGAATATATTTTATGAATTTGATAAAGCTACATTGACGGAGGAATCTGCAACTTCGCTTGATTCCTTGATTGTATTATTGAATGATAATCCGAATGTAACCATCGAACTTAGTTCGCATTGCGATTACAAGGGCAGCGATGCTTATAACGAACATTTGTCTCAGCGGCGTGCAGAATCAGTCGTGAATTACTTAATCAAGGGGGGCATATCGGCAGAACGTTTGGTTGCTAAAGGATATGGTGAGAAGAATCCGAAAAAGCTACGTAAGAAGTTGGCAAATCAGTTGGGTTTTCTGAAAGAGGGAGATCTTTTGACAGAGGAGTTTATTCTTGCATTGCCGGAGGAGCAGCAAGAAATTTGTAATGCTCTTAACAGGCGTACAGAGTTTAAGGTTTTGCGTACGACCTATGGCTTGTATGAATGATTCCTTTGTGGAGAAATCAAAACTCTATGTAGTTTTAATATAAATAGGTATAATTCGTTAACGAGATTTATATAGAATAAGAAAAAACTAAATTTTTGCTTTTTAGCAATCAAAGATGATAGAGTTATGCTAAATTTTGCGTTACTTTGCAAACAGAAATAAGTGAGTAAAGGTGAATTTAGTTGTTGATATAGGAAATTCGACTGTTAAAACAGCGGTCTTTAATCAAGGAGAGTTGGTGGATTTTGTGCAGGATTCGGATTTATCATTGACAAAGTTTGTTATGATTGCTCAAAAATATCCATTGAAGCATGGAATCATTTCTTCTGTCGTTGATTTGCCGGAGAATGTAAATGCATTGTTGAATTCTGTAGGAGTAAAATTCCTGCGTTTTACGTCAGATGTCCCCGTACCTATTCAAATACATTATCAAACACCTCACACATTAGGCGCAGATAGAGTGGCTGCAGTCGTTGCGGCTCATGAACAACAACCTGGAAAGGATTTGTTAGTCATAGATGCGGGTACCTGTGTTACTTATGAGTTCATAGATAAACAGGGCGCTTATTGGGGCGGGAATATTTCGCCGGGAGTACAAATGAGATTAAAGGCTTTACATACTTATACCAATCGGTTGCCTCTCGTTTCGTCAGAAGGAGATGTTCCGATGTATGGTAATACGACTGAGACTGCAATACGGGCCGGAGTGATGCAAGGTTTACGCTTTGAAATGGAAGGATATATAACCCATATGTTGCGTAAGTATCCGGAACTTTTGGTTTTTTTAACAGGAGGAGATGAATTTTCCTTTGATACCCCAATAAAAAATATCATCTTTGCAGACAAATTTTTAGTGCTGAAAGGTTTAGATAGAATATTGACTTATAATGAGACATTATAGAAACACGTTTATAGCGATTCTGTTCGCAATGATACTTTCACCTATGGGAGTATGGGCACAAAATGGTGCGAACTCTCCTTATACACGATATGGCTTTGGACAACTCTCTGATCAGAATTTGGGCGGGAATAAAGCTATGGGAGGTGTCGGCATCGGATTGCGTGACGGTTCACAGATTAATGTTAGTAATCCGGCTTCCTATACAGCTGTTGATTCACTTACATTTTTGTTTGACGCAGGAGTTTCACTACAGAATGCAAATTTTAATGATGGCAAAACAAAATTGAATGCCAAAAATTCAAGTTTTGATTATTTAGCCATGCAGTTTCGTTTATGTAATAAAGCTGCCATGACATTTGGATTTCTTCCTTATTCTACAGTAGGATATGGCTTTAGTTCTTCGGAAACCATAAAACAAGGAGTCGGAGGTTGGGAGGAAGAGGTTGTGGCTACTACGAATTATTCAGGAAATGGAGGGTTGCATCAAGCTTTTATCGGTGCAGCATATAAGATTAGACCGAATTTTTCTCTCGGAATGAATGTCTCTTACCTCTTTGGCGACTTTACTCATAGCGTTACTGCTAGTTTTAGCGATGCCAATATTAATTCTTTGGCACGCATCTATACAGCACAGATTAGCGACATAAAATTGGATTTCGGTGCACAATATTCGTTTAAATTAAGCTCCAAAGAAAAAGTAACGTTGGGTGCAACCTATTCTTGGGGGCATGATTTAAATGCTATCAAGTCGACTATCACCGAGCAAAAGATGAGTGGTAGTACAGTGATTAATGATAGTGTACGCAATGTACGAAAGGCTTTTCAATTACCGCATTCGTTTGGAGCCGGTGTAACTTATTTATATGATAATAGGTTGTTGATTGGGGCCGATTTCTCCTTGCAAAAGTTTTCAGATGTTCGTTTGTGGGGCGAGGATGATCAATTGGCAGACCGAATGAAAATATCTTTGGGAGCACAATTTCAACCCAAACTGATGGGAAGAAGTATATTCTCTGTGATGAAATATCGTGCAGGAATCTATTATTCAGACCCCTATGTAAAGGTCGATGGACAGGATGCCGCACGCGAATATGGTGTCAGTGTCGGATTTGCATGTCCATTAATGACGAAGTGGGGCAATCAAAGCTCTATCATCAGTATAAGCGGAGAGTGGGTTAAGGTTGATCCACGAGTGAACGGTTTGCTGACAGAGAACTATTTACGTTTAAGTGTTGGACTCACTTTCAATGAATTGTGGTTCCAAAAGTGGAAAGTAAGATAATCGATTTTAATAATAACACTAAAATATTAAGTGATGAATATGAAAAAAACCACCCTCTTGTTTGCCTTATCATTAGGAGTAACAAGTACTTTCGCACAAACAATTCGTGTGGAAGATCGTTTTGGACACGGTGAAGACAGCATCAAGTGTCTGACAAACATCAGTGTGTATAGTGAGTATGTAAAAACAAAGAACTATGCAGAGGCATATGAACCTTGGAAAGTGGTTTATACCAATTGGCCTGCAGCACGAAATGATACTTATGATAAAGGTGCTGAGATTTTGCATTGGAAAATAGATAATGAAAAAGACCCGGCTAAACGTACGGAATTGGTTGCTGATTTGATGGCATTGTATGATCAACGTATCCAATATTTGGATGTTCTTAATTCGTTGATTAAAAGACCTTATACCAAAGCGGCTATTTTAGAAAAGAAAGCACATGACTATATTGTTTATACAAAACCTTTGGATTTGGCTCAGGCTCACAAGATGCTTTCTGAAACATTGGAGTTGGATCCCAATAAGGCCGGATTCCAAATTATGCTTGATTTGATGAACATTTCTTCTGCTTATTGTAAGAAAAATGAGGCGCATAAGGAGCAGATGATAAAAGATTATCTGAGAACAAGTGAATTGGCTACCGCAAATATTGATGCTGCTAAGAAAAGTGCAGAAAAAGGCGGACCGAATCAAGCGACATTCCAGAAAATAGCCACCATGTGGGAGACTGTAAAAAATAATATTGATGCATATTTCATCAACAGTGGTGCTGCAAATTGCGAAAGTCTGCAAGCTATTTATGCTCCGCAAGTGGAAGCAAATAAAACCGATATGGATTTCTTGAAACAGGTTATTTCTGTAATGGCTATGTTGAAGTGTACCGATCAAGAGGCTTATCTTGCAGCTTCAGAATATGCTCATAATATAGAACCGACTTCCAAATCTGCTGCCGGATGTGCCAGCCGTTACTTGAAAAGAGGAGACAATGCAAAAGCATTGGAATATATGGATCAGGCTATTGAATTGGAAACCGATGACGTAGAGAAAGCAGAGTATGCTTATAAAACAGCTGCTATCCTTTATTCTTTGAAACAATTGAGTCGCGCAAAAAGTTATGCCAATAAAGCCATTTCATTGAATGGAAAATACGGCGCTCCCTATATTTTGATTGCTCAGATGTATGCTTCCAGTCCGAATTGGAGCGATGAGGCTGCGATGAATAAATGTACCTATTATGCTGCAATTGATAAATTACAAAGAGCGAAAGCAGTAGATCCCAGTGTAGCAGAAGAGGCTAATAAGTTAATCGGAAGCTATATGTCTTATACTCCGAAAGCAGAAGATTTGTTTTTCTTGGGTCTGAAGAAAGGACAGTCAGTAACTATCGGTGGATGGATTGGTGAAACAACAACCATCAGATAAATCTATGTTGATAGGAAGCACGATAAATAGTATCAATCATATAGTAAACATAACAGTGCGCTTTACAGCCACTGTTATGTTGTTTTTATTTTCTGCATGTTCTGGTAGTCAGAAAAAAATGGCTGATGCGATTGTCAGTCGTGACTCTATTCCATTGATGCGAACGGTTGGAGTAGAGACTTTAATATCAGATTCCGGAGTTATTCGTTATAAGGTGATAGCTGATGAATGGACTATTTTTGATCGACTTGACCCTCCTTTTTGGGCTTTTGAAAAAGGCGTTTATCTGGAACAGTTTGATGAGAATCTGAGTAAGGAAGCAACTATCGAAGCAGATACAGCTTATTATTATGAAACAAAAAAATTGTGGGAACTTAGGGGAAATGTTCAT
>JAFUNW010000013.1 GCA_017472905.1 Bacteroidaceae bacterium | reverse complement strand
TATCTCTGAATTAGGCGACGTCATTGTTTGGAGCGATCTTAACTTCCGTATTTTCTGGGATGGCGATCTTTTAGATGAAGTACTGAATAGTCCGGGAACAGAACGCGAAGCCAAAGTAGAAAAACCGGGAACAGGTCGTATCTTTACCTCCAGCGGTTGTAAGATGAATAACGATTCGAAAAACAATCCCGGTGCTACAGGGGACATATTAGGAGACTGGAGAGAAGAGATGGTTTTACGTACAGGAGACAATGCTAATCTTCGCATTTATACAACTACAGCAACAACGACTCATCGTCTTTACACTCTTTGGCACGATCACCAATACCGCAACGCTATGGTTTGGCAGTGTGTTGGATACAACCAACCTCCTCATGTAAGTTACTTTACAGGAGAAATGGAAGGAATAACAATAGCTCCGCCGCCTCTTACCATGACAGGACGTTCCGAAATAAAGAACGGCGAAACCATTGGTACAAGTTTTAACGGGAAACACATTATAGTATGTGAAACGAATAACACTAATATAACAATAGAGAACGGAGCTACTCCCAGCGTAGCCACTTTCAACATCCCAAGTTGGGTACAAGGAAATACGAACAACAATAACATCGTCTATGATAAGTTTACTTGTAATGTTTCCGGTGCGCCTTTTGTTGGTGCAACCCGTTTAGTAAAACAAGGTGATGGTATTTTGAATCTTCCCAAAGTAGAGATGACTCATACCGGTAACACTGATATTTGGGCCGGAACAGTAAACTTTGATGGAGTATTGAAATACAGCGATTTGTGGTTGAACCGTTTTGCAATACTAAACTCAGCCGGTGGTGTTTTCAAAAGCATCAAGATGGATTATGCTTCTGAACTTCGCCCGGGTGGAAAAGATGCAAAAGGAGAACTAACAGCAACCGACTTGACTTTAGGATTCGGTTCCCGCATAATTTTTGATATTTATAACGAGAATCTTGCTGCAGACCTTTTGAAACTCTCTTCATTGATAATCGAAACCAAAAACTGGGATTATGGTCCTGAATATTTAACTCCAGTATTTGAATTCAATCCCCATATGGGAAATAATGCTGAGATTGCCGTTGGGAAATATCTCTTGGCAGAAGTGACAAACTGCACCGGAGACATTTCTGAGATCAAATTAGAAGGATTGGATAACACCAAGAAAAACTATTTGATGATTGAAGATGGTAAACTATATTTGGTAATAGAAAACTTGCGGGGAGCCGGTTCTGT
Organism: Bacteroidaceae bacterium; assembly: GCA_017472905.1. Lineage (GTDB taxonomy): Bacteria > Bacteroidota > Bacteroidia > Bacteroidales > Bacteroidaceae > Phocaeicola_A. Next base: position 5,515 of record JAFUNW010000013.1, on the reverse strand, counting down.
AATTTGGAATGGTCTTTCTAGCAACATTTGGGATGCAGCATCTTCTGAGAACTTCACTTTGGCAACAAATAGCACTGCTACTAGCGAAGTATTTGTTAACGGCGATAAAGTACGTTTCGATGATACTGCTAACAAGTATGCATTGGAAATCAATAGCGAAATAGAAGCCGACTCTATCGTAGTAGATAACACCAAGGCTTACACTTTCAGCGGAACCGGGTCTATTATAGGTAATACAGTACTTGTCAAACGCGGAACAGGTATGCTAACCATCAAGACTGATAACAGCTATACAGGCGGTACACGCATCAGCGGTGGTACGCTTAGCATATCTTCACTCAGTAACGAAAACCAAGCAATGGGTAATTTAGGAGGAGTTGTCTCATCCGGTAGCAAGTTTGTCATTGAAAACGGTGCCACATTAAGTTCTACCGCTTCTGTGCAGATGGGTTCACCCATTACTTTGGAAACACCCCAAGGAGGTGTAATCAGCAATTCAGGAGACTTTATCATGAATAAGATATTCACCGGAACCAAACTGACTAAACGTGGAGGTGGATGGATGAAACTTCATGCCAACAATACGGCCTTGGATACTTTTGTGATTGCAGGAGGAACAGTACAATGTATATCATGTACAAGACCGGGTAAAGTAGTAGTTTTCCAAAACGGAACACTATCAGAAAATGGAGGTAGTAGTTTTGGAGTTCATGTAACCGGAACCGGAGTATGGAACACAGCTAATAATAGTACTTATACAAACAAAGTAACCGGTAATGGTAAACTTACGGTATATTGCAATACTGTGAAAGGTAACACATGGTATGCAACTCGTACACCGATACAAATGAATCTTTCACAGTTTACCGGAACACTCGTACCACAAGCAATCTATGCAGCTGATGGACGCTTTACGTTGGATGCGTCTACCGGAATTCCGAACGGAACGATGAATATCCCATCCGGAATTATCGTACAAAACACAGGTAAGACCTATACCATTGGTAAACTTACCGGTAGCGGAACTTTGGGTGCGACCTGTTCATTTAGCCAGAGTGCTCCTACAGGAATCAATACATGGCGCGTAGGATGTGATGAGAACTTTACATTTGATGGAACCATCACAGGAGATAAAACCGTATTTATGAAGATTGGTTCCGGAAAAATGACACTCACCGGAGCATCAAATCACGGTGGAGCAACCCGTATCGAAGCTGGTCAGCTACATTTAAATTCCAAAGCGTTGTTAGGAACCGGAAATCTTATTATAGCACAAGGAGCATTGCTGACAGGAACAACTGTTTCCGGAACACCGCTTACAAATGATTTAATTACTGTTAATGGAACTATACAGCCGGGGAATACAGAAACAGCTCTTATCGGAACTATTGAATTTGACAATAAAAATGTAACTTTCAACAAGAATTCAATACTCCGCATTGGGTTACGCCGATGTGCAACCGCCACTAATACCGGTGGAACCTCCATTCAAGGAATCAACAAACTAACCATGAACGGAACGCTATCAGTTCATTTAGGTAGTACCTACAAACCGGTTGAAGGAGATTCAATGAGAGTATGGGAAGCTGCATCCTTTGCGGGAACTCCGACATTCGACTTGCCAGACCTACCAATTGGATACTTTTGGGATACATCACGTATCAATGAAGGACTCTTGTTTGTAGGCTACGATCCAACCGGCATAGAAAATATAGAAGCCGATGAAGAAGTTGAGGTAACAGTAGTTTCCACCGGAGGTATTTTTATGGATAAATTTGTTTGTCCGTTGCGTAGTGTGAAAGAAACATTCAGCCAGAAAGCTCTGCCTTACGGAATCTATATGCTTCACATCAAAGCCGCTAATGGATTTACTGTTCAAAAAGTAATGAAATAATAGAATACAGAAATTACTAAATAATAAAAGGAGCCGCATTCATGATGTGGCTCCTTTTTATATATCGAACTTTTTAGTATTTAGCTTCTTTGGCGAACCCAAAAGTTTATTCGGCTACGTTTATGACATTATTCAAATTGTTTAATCTACAAAATATGTCTCTGCTTAATCCCGTTTGGTGTTTCTATGATACCAAGTTTGCGAGTATTACGGCGAATAGCTTTATTCTTATCGACAGATTCTTTCGTCTTATAAGGACGTTTGTGATCAAGATGCAATACAATAGCTGAATAACAAATTTGCTTTGATTTAATTCCCAAATTAAAAAGACGTTCACCAAATTCTCGATCCTGCCCGCCGTAGTGCATTTCCTCATTATAACCATTAATACGCATCATGTCTGTCCGCCAACCGGATGCATTACAGCCATTCCATGTAGCCCCACGCGGAGTAATGCGGTTCATTAAGAGGGTAAACATGCGACTCTTTACCAATTTGGTACATTTGAAGTTTATTTTCAATCCCTGCTCTCTAAGCCACTCAATAGAAAAAGCTCGCTCTGTAGCCACATCTTCTTGCGTCAAAGCTTTACTGATATTCATCGGTAATTTGAAATATCCTCCGGAAAGGAAATAGCCCGTTTCGGCATACGTTTCATGAATTGCAATGAAATCTTTCCTCGGAATACAATCTTGATCAGTAAAAATAAGGTATTCACTTTCTGCTGCCAACAAAGCTTTATTCAAGATACGTGATTTCTGAAAACCATTGTCTTCATGCCAAACATGCTTGATAGGCAATAGCTTTTGGAAACTTCTGATCAATTGATTTGTTTCTTCTCCCGAACCATCATCCGCTATAACGATTTCATCCGCCGGCCTTGTTTGGTACAGATATCCCCAAAGCGTCTTTTCCAACCAAGCCGGATTGTTGTAAGTTGAAATAACGACTCCGATTGTTATTTTGGATTTACTCATCTTTCAAATCTTTATTTTTAAATACTTTTATTTCCAAAGATCTACGTCCGAAGTACTATCAAAGGTTTCTATAAAATTCTACTACCGCTTCGATTCCTTTACGGAAAATATCCAATCGGAAATTTTCATTCGGAGAATGTATCGCATCGCTTTCCAAACCAAATCCCATCAGTATCGTTTTAATACCCAATATCCGTTCAAAATCGGCAATAATAGGGATACTTCCTCCTCTACGAGCCGCCAATGGCTTCTTTCCGAAAGCTTTGGTAAATCCCTTCTCTGCTGCCTTATATGCCGGTAGACTGATAGGGCAAACATACCCCTCTCCCCCATGCATAGGGGTAACCTTCACTTTAACCGACTGAGGTGCAATTTTCTGTAGATAGTCTGCCATCAAACGACTAATTTTTTCGTGGTTTTGATTGGCAACCAAACGACATGAAATCTTGGCAAAAGCCTTTGAGGGTAGTACGGTCTTGGAGCCTTCCCCGATATATCCACCCCAAATACCACAAATATCAAAAGCTGGTCTGCAGCTGTTACGCTCCAATGTACTGTATCCCTCTTCACCTTGTAACTCTTCCACTCCGATAGCCAATTTATAGGCTTTTTCATCAAAAGGTATGTGAGCAATCATCTCACGTTCTGCATCAGGCACCGGTAACACGTCATCATAGAAATGCGGGACCGTGATTTTTCCCCTTTCATCCGTTATTTGTGCAAGCATTTTACACAATACATTAATTGGATTGGCAACAGCCCCTCCAAAATGTCCGGAGTGTAAATCTCGGTTAGGACCGGTAATTTCCACTTCCCAATAAGCCAATCCTCTCAAGCCCGTTGTGAGTGAAGGAAGGTCTGCCCCTAGCATAGACGTGTCCGAAACCAAAATAATGTCTGCTTTCAATAGATCACGGTGTTCTTCAAGAAAATGTCCCAAACTAGGAGAACCTATTTCCTCTTCACCCTCAAAAATGAACTTCACGTTGTGCTTCAATTCTCCCTGCTTAACCAAATATTCAAAAGCCTTGACTTGGATAAACCCCTGTCCCTTGTCATCGTCTGCCCCACGAGCATAGATACGTCCATCCCGTATTTGGGGTTCAAAAGGAGCACTGTTCCATAACTCCAACGGTTCTGCAGGCATTACATCATAATGCGCATAAACCAATACAGTCGGAAGCGAAGCATCCACTATTCGCTCGGCATAAACCAAAGGATTCCCTGCTGAAGGCATAATCTCTGCTTTGGTTGCTCCTGCCATCAACAGCAATTCACGCCAACGTTCTGCACAAGCTATCATATCTACTTTATGCTCTGGCAAAGCACTGATACTCGGTATGCGAATCAGGCTGAACAATTCCTCCAACATTCGCGATTCATTTTCCAATATGTATTCTTGAAGTTCCATAATCTGTTTTTTATTTCGACAAAGGTAAAGAATAATCTGCGCTCCTCAAAAAAACATAGTGCTTATTTTGGAAATTTTCGTGCGTGGGCTACAGTTTCGTTTCTTTATTGTATCTTTGCACAACAATAAGAAACTTGAATTATGCAGAAAAAAAGGAATTGGTTCATCTTGTTTGCTGGAGCATTGAGTTTAGTCTCTTGTTTTTATGTATCTGAAAACAAGACGAATGAAGAGGGAAAAACCGTGTTCGTAAATACTCCTTTCTCAGCGGTGAACAACAATGAAAAATCAACCGTACCGGATTCATTGATGAATGGTCCTTTCGTCAATCGCATCAATTATGTAAAGAACGACCAAAATGGAGGATTTGAACAGTATGAATTGAATATGAATCTTTTTGAACCGACCATTCAACAAACGGACGGATCTTTTTGTTACGGAACATTGATTCTGTTTGTTAAGTCGCCCGACAGTTCCGAAGCATTTGAAGTTTCTCGCCGCATTATCAGTCGGGTATATGCCGTAGAAAAAAATGAAGCTCGCCTCTTAATGACTGGCGGTTCAGACCGCCCACATTCATTTGAAGCTACATTGACTTACCTTTCAGAAGAAGACCGCTATCAATTATTGATGAAATCAGACCCTCTCATTCTAGATGATATGATTGAGAATCAATTGATTTTTGGCGAGCAACCTATTCCTTAGAGAAAAACACTTATACATTTTACATACTTCATCTATTTAAGCAAGTGTCTTTTAGGAAAAGATTACTCGGTCGCCAGCTTTTTTAGCTATGGAGCGCCTTACTTCGGAAAGGTCCTTATATCGTTTCATTATTTCCATGTAACGAGCGGCATCCGACATCACCTCTTGATCTTGCAAAGCCTTCAATACTTGTTTCACCTCCTCGTCCACAATGGCTAACTTCAAATCGGTCAATAAATGAGGAACCAATTCATACAAGCGTTCTTCGTCCGTCACGATTTTCTGTGAACGAGCATGGTATTTACTCAATTGATAACGATCGCTACAAAGGTCTGCTGCCAAACGAGCTATCTGTGGATCGGGATGTGAAAAGAAATAGCGAGAAACGTTGAATCCTGCTTCATGTACATGCGGCAATACTTCTTCCAACATGCGATGATGCAAAGGTTCGTTCAAATGTAATCCGTCTGCAGACAAATCATTCAAAACATGTTCCAAAACCGTCACTTGCCGTTCACCTCCACCTTC
>JAFUNW010000169.1 GCA_017472905.1 Bacteroidaceae bacterium | reverse complement strand
CTATAAACAGGACTTTACCGCGTGCATTATTTATCACCTCTTGCATGTGTTCATCCGTATGTCCGATGTAACTTTTGATAAGGCTTTTACGATCCATCACCATCACTTCGCCATTAGAAAGGATGCCCATATCTTTGAATATCTTTCCGATAAGTTTGGCTACGGTAGTCTTGCCCGTACCGGGATTGCCTAGAAACAGCATGTGATGATTTCCCTTAGCCGAAGAACGCAATCCCAAGGATGCCCGTTTTTTTTGAAATTGAATCATGTGCATGGTCTGCAAGAAAGAATCCTTTACATTTTGCAGGCCCACCAATTCATTCAACTCCTTCATGCAATTCTCCATTTTTTTATTCCGACAAAGACTTTCCGGAAAAGGCATAAGGTCGAGCCGGCTTATTTTTTTCAATTCGCTTTCCGGCCATTCGCTTTCCATCTCTTCAATCAACCGTTTGTTGTGGGGCGTAAGAATGTATTCTTCAATATAGCGAAGGGCATGTTCTTCACTCCAGACATAGGGAGTGTCGGATTTGAAATTGCGTCTGACAAGATCGGACAACTCATATTCTGCTCCGTCCGTCATCCAATATCCTCGTCTGAACAAGGTTTCTTGGATAAAATGTACGATTGCGGAGGGAGACTCGTCACTGAATGGCTCCACTTCCCTCTGATTGACCTTTCCGTAGAGGAAATCAAATGCTTTTTTGTACAACTCACTCCCCTGCTCTATGGACTCTGTACGTTCTACATGTGTGTTGTATTCTGAAAGCTGTAGTTCGATATAGAGAAACGGAACTCCATTCTTATAGAGATAAAGGTCATGGTTTTCAGGGAAAAGCACGTAGTCCGTTTGCAGAACAAACTTGGCTTTCATGGATTTTTCGCTTTCTTTGCGAATCACTCCATCCAAATCGGCAGACAAGAGTCGGCCGTTTTTTGACAGAAGGAGCATGGCGTATTGGTCTTTGCCGTAGTTCCAGTTTCCATTCAACAAAAGTTTCATGGTTACACTTCCGGAAAACCACGACAAAAGATCATCAGAAGTTATCGATTTCCAAATCGGAGAACACTCCTGCATGATTGGCAAATTACTCTCTTTCATGTTTGCGTTCAGTACTTGAAACGGGAAACAGAGGTGTCCGCCCTTTTCATCAAATTCCCCACGAGGATTGTTGCAATAGGTATTGGGAATAAGAATAAAGTATTTTCCGGGAGCAAACTTCTCTTTTATCTCAAATCGAACGGTATCTTCGACCCATTCGGCTGTTGTAACAAAGAGAGGCTCACTTTCTGATTCACAATAAATGTAAATGGTCAACGGCAACGAAGCGGTTTGCAAATCATTTCGCTTTAGTTCAAAGAGGAGTTCCGACAATTTGCCACACTCGGCGTATGGCAACAACAAGTGTCTTTCAGTAGATGCAAATTGGCAACCGGAAGATAGTTCTGCAGTTTCAAATACACAGAGAGTATCGGCCTGCATATTGTTTTCGGGAAAAGAATAGGTTGTAAAATGGTCTTTCATAAAATTTCTGATTTCTTCGTGTACATTCATAGTTGTATTCAGTTTTGAGTTAGTAAATATATAATTAAAATTTAGATACTTAACTTCTTATAGATAATAAGGAGAAGTATCCGAGAAGCAAGTAGAAACAGGGATAAAAGGAATTAAAGAGCAAATAGTATTACTCCATATCTCGTTTTTAATTCTTATCCGGCAATACGGGTATGGCCGATATGAAACTTACCGCAATGCTTACACAAGTAAACATGAATCTCCCGATTATCTTCGGGATGCTCTTGTCGGAATCTCAAAAGAGCGGATTCTGCATCTTCCACATGAGTATACCCATGTTTCTGACGCATAATGCGATGACCTGTATGTTCATCAATATCGTATCTCCAATGGGTACTCTCTTCGCGTTTGTATAACTCTTTCGGAACGATTTGTCCCAAATTATATAGTTGAAAAGAGATTGCCCGCATCGTGTGATGGCGATTCGTATTGTCGTTACTGCGCTTATGGGTACGATAATAAGCTTGACACATACGCTTTTCTACAATTCTACGAATCTTCTTGGAGTCGCGTTTCTCTACAAGATTCACATCCATGTTTCGCAAAAAACGACCTTCTTTAAACTTCAATCGCTCAGAGTAAAGCTCTTTTGTAACATGCGCATAGCGTTCTGTTTGTCCATAATTACGGTCGGTAGTTTGAAACTTTTCGGCTGTATTTTCCACTTTCAAAGACAAAAGTTCCAAAGTCTCCTCCAAAAGACGCATCAAATAGTCATTTGTACAATGGGACATGATAGCTGCATCACGACACAGACGAATGCGATTTGCCAATTCTCGATTGGGAGTCGTTTTAATAAACGAAGCTATCAATGTACAATCTTGATTGCGACTCCATGAGTCTAGTTTGGAAAATCGTTTTAGAGAGTTAGACCAACGGGTTAATACATTCCATACAAGTTCGATGCTGATAGCATCCATTGGGGTAATAAGATTCTTATGCATAATCAAAAAAAATTAGATGAATGAATAAATAAGGAAATAAAAAAACTGTTTGTACAAAATTCCTCATTGTACGAACAGCTACAATCCGTTTGACTAAAATATACAAACGGTAAATTCTGTATTCAAAATCCCGACCTCTTAATAGGTGTTCACCTATGAACCTCCTACCGCCGGGGGTGTCCACTATGTCAAAGAACGACATGCCCTCGATGCACTGCATGAATCATGCTAGCAGCGTAGTTATAATTTCGTTCTTTTGACAATAATGTTATTTTGATTTGCATAATATATGATTTGTCCTCTTTTAGACGTTGCAAATATAAATACTTATTTTTAAACCCGCAAATTTCTTAATTCCTATCCTTAAATATAAAATATTGCATATGTATAAGATTATCAATTGTTTACAATGAAACACCTCTTATTTAAATTAATATTAATTAACTGTTATGTCCCGATTTTTCTTTCTTAAGCGTCATTTCAACCCTTCTTTTTTACCATTTGAGATGAATCAAACAGCCTTCCCACTTTGAGAAATACTGAAAGAATCGAATAGCTCTCAAATTCTTTTTTAATATTCCTATTATCTAGTTGTTAATCAATTAATTACAATGAATGAAGAAAAATCCTGCCGTACAAAAGAAACGGTTGCCGGTTGCATATCAAATTTTGCTGCCCAACAGAGCATCTTTTGTTGCACTGCGGAAGAGAATCTGCTGCACTGCGGATTAAGTTTTGCTGCCCAACAGATTTGATAGTGGAGCCTCCAAAAATAATACTCGAATGTATGAATTCTCTTTGAGAAAGGATACGGAGGAAATTTCTTTGCTTTGTTTCTTTGTCACATTCATAATAAGTATACTGAAAAAGAGTAACTTACGAGTAATATGAAAACAAAAAAAAAAGATTCAAATAGCTAAGAACCAAAAGTAACGATAAACCTTTACCATTGTTTCCTTTCATTATATAAATATGATAATCAGGATATTACAAATATATTAGAGGAGTATAATGAATATAAAAAAGTTATCCCTCGACTCACATCGAAGGATAACTACAACACAAACACAAAATAAAACACGACAAAACTACTATGCAATTCTTGACCTGCTCTATATTTCCCAAAGAATCGGGTAACATAACTACTATCAATTACATATTCACATATCCAACTGTAGTTTCAGGTCTTTGCATCTTAATAACACAATAGTGTGCTATATTGTTCACCATTAATCATGGTTTATTTATAAATCTTATGTAGAAAAATTTGCACTATGTCTTTTATTGAATTCCGTCTTCACGAAGTTTCTGTTGCCATTTCCATGCAGAACGTAAGGTATCTTCGATGCTCGTCTCGGCTTTCCATCCTAACACATTGTTGGCTTTGTCGGGATTAGCCCAAACTTGCTCGATGTCTCCTGCGCGGCGTCCTACTATCTGATAGTTGAGTTTTACACCGGTAGACTCCTCAAAAGCATGAATTAATTCCAATACAGAAAGTCCACGTCCGGTTCCAATATTGAATACCTCTACTTGCTCAGCTTGCTTATCCTGCAGAATACGGTCGATTGCCACAACATGGGCTTTTGCCAAATCAACCACATTGATGTAGTCGCGAATACAAGAGCCATCGGGAGTGTTGTAATCATCACCAAAGACGCTCAGCTTTTCACGAATACCAATAGCAGTTTGGGTCAAGAACGGAATCAAGTTCATAGGAACCCCGTTAGGCATTTCACCAATCAAAGCTGTAGGATGTGCGCCAATAGGATTGAAATAGCGCAACAAGATTGCTTGAATGGGAGAACCGGATTTTACGGTATCGCAAATTATCTCTTCGTTGATCTGTTTTGTATTTCCGTATGGACTTTCAGCTTTTTTAATCGGCGCATCTTCCGTTACAGGAAGTATATCCGGCTGACCATATACCGTACATGAAGAAGAGAATACAATTCCTTTAACTTGATGTTTCGGCATCAGTTCCAACAGGTTAATCAAAGAAACTAAGTTGTTTCGATAATAAAGCAACGGTTTTTCGACAGATTCTCCAACTGCTTTACTAGCTGCAAAATGGATAATAGCTTTGATATCACCGTATTTGGCAAACACTGCATCCAATCCGGCATAATCAAGACAATCAAGATGTTCAAAAGCCGGACGAATACCCGTAATTTTCTCTATATTGTCGACAACATCTGCACGCGAATTTGAAAGGTTGTCTACAATAATAACATCATAGCCACTGTTTTGAAGTTCCACTACCGTGTGCGAACCAATAAAGCCGGTACCACCGGTTACCAAAATTTTCTCTTTCATAATGGATTATTACTTTTTAATAAAGAGGTGTAACCAAACTATGCTGTCAACAATATCCGAGCTGTTTGTCTTGCACGCTCTCGTGTTTTTATTGATATGATTTTAATTATTCCTTTCTTATT